>DASXCO010000071.1 GCA_036491125.1 Acidimicrobiales bacterium
TCGGATCTCGGCTACGTGCGTGACGACGGCGAGACGCTGGTCCCGCAGCCGCACCTGGATCTCGATCCGAAGAAGATGTGGACGCTGAAGGAGATGAAGGGGCACACGGTGCAGAGCCCCAACATCCTCCTCAACGAGATGTCGCCCGAGGACCGCGAGGCCCACGTGGCGGAGTACAAGCGGGGTGGCCCGGCCGGCCGCAAGCCTGCGGAGGCCGCCAGCTAGCCCGGGGATCTGCCGAACGTGAGGCGATCGGTCTGAAACGCATGACCGGTCGCCTCTTCGGCACTCCTGGGGCACGACGCCATGGGTGAGACATTTCAGGTCCGGCTCGAGCCGGTCGGCATCGAGTTTGAGGTCGACGAGGACGAGACCGTTCTGCGGGGCGCCTTCCGGCAGGGGCTGATGCTCATGCACGGCTGCAAGGAGGGGCAGTGCGCGGCGTGCAAATCGTTCCTGCTCGACGGCGAGGTCGACCTCGACAAGTACTCGACGTTCGCGCTCAACGACTTCGAGAAGGAGGAGGGGTGGACGCTGCTCTGCCGCGCCCACGCCGTCACCGATCTCGAGGTGGAGCTCATCAACTACGACGAGGAGGTGCTGCGCTCCGGCGTGGCCCTCCAGACGCAGTCGATGCGCGTGGAGGCGATCGAAGAGCTCACCCATGACATCCGGCGGCTGGTGCTCACCGGCGACTCGGTCACCTTCAAGCCCGGGCAGTACGTCGACATCACGATCCCCGGTACTGAGGACGTGCGGTCGTTCTCCATGGCCAATCTTCCCGACAACGGCAGCCTGGAGTTCATGATCAAGCTCTATCCCGACGGGCAGTTCTCCGGCCTGCTGGCTGACGAGCGGCTCAAGCCCGGCGACGAGGTCCAGGTCACCGGGCCCTACGGGGTGTTCACACTGCGCGAGAAGTCCGAGCGCCCGCTGCTGTTCATCGGCGGTGGGGCCGGGATGGCGCCGATCCTGGGGTTGCTGCGGTCGATGGCGGAGCGGGGCAACGAGCGCCCGGCCGTGTACTACTACGGCGCCCGGGGCCCGGCCGACCTCTTCCACCTCGAGGAACTGGCCGAGCTCGAGCGCAGTCTGCCCAACTTCCGCTTCGTTCCGGCCCTCTCGCACTGCGACGAGGAGGTCGACTGGGACGGGGAGCGGGGGCTCATCACTGACGTCGTCGCCAGGCTCGAGGAAGAGCTGGGCGAGGTGGACGCCTATCTGTGCGGACCGCCGCCGATGGTCGATGCCGCCATCGCGATGCTGGATCAGAGTGGCGTCCCCGAGTCGCGGGTCTACTACGACAAGTTCACGACCACCGCGCCGTGAGCGCGGAGAGGAGAGAGACAATCGATGGCAACCGACACTGAAGCGCCCGTCACGGAGCGCAGCGTTCCCAAGCCGGTGTTCACGGACGCCGAGGCCGGGGCCAAGGAATTCCCCTCCTCGACGAGTCGCAGCTACAACTACTACACGCCGGCCAGGCGGCGGGCGACGGTCTACGAGGACGTGACCGTGGACGTCCAGCCCGATCCCGACCGCCATCTGCTCCAGGGGTGGATCTACGGCTTTGCCGACGGCACCGGCGGCTACCCGCAGGAATGGACGGCGCTGAGGTCGTCTAACTGGCATGCGTTCCTGGACCCCAACGAGGAATGGGAGCAGACGATCTACCGCAACAACGCCAACGTGGTGCGGCAGATCGGCCAGAACCTGGCCAACGCCAAGGCGGCCCGCGCGTTTGACGGCTGGAACCGCGGCTGGATCAAGACCGTCGAGCGCCACGT
>DASXCO010000072.1 GCA_036491125.1 Acidimicrobiales bacterium
TCGCCCACGCCGCGTACGAGGAAGCCGGGTTGGGTCCCGACGATCTCGACGTGGCCGAGGTCTACGACCTGTCGACCGCCCTGGAGCTCGACTGGTACGAGAACATCGGCCTGTGCAAGGAGGGCGAGGCCGAGCGGCTCCTCAATGACGGTGACACCACGCTGGGCGGCCGCATCCCGGTGAACCCGAGCGGCGGCCTGGGCTGCTTCGGAGAGGCCGTCCCCGCCCAGGCCATCGCCCAGGTCTGCGAGCTGACCTGGCAGCTGCGGGGAGAGGCGGGCGACCGTCAGGTCGAGGGGGCCAACGCAGGAGTGACCGTCAACCAGGGTCTGTTCGGACACGGATCCTCTGTGGTGGTCGTGAGATGAGGAGGAGCCGTCGGTGAGCGAGGCCTACATCGTCGACGCCGTACGGACCCCCGTCGGGAAGCGGGGCGGCGGTCTGAGCCAGGTCCACCCCGCCGACCTCGGGGCCCACGTGCTCGAGGCACTGGTGGCGCGCACCGACGTCGATCCGGCGGCGGTGGAGGACGTGCTGCTCGGCTGTGTCGACACCATCGGCCCCCAGGCCGGCGACATCGCCCGCACCTGCTGGCTGGCGGCGGGGCTGCCCGAGGAGGTCCCGGGCACGACGATCGACCGGCAGTGCGGGTCGTCCCAGCAGGCGCTGCATTTCGCCGCCCAGGCCGTCATGAGCGGCACCAACGACCTCGTCGTGGCGGGCGGCGTGCAGAACATGAGCATGATCCCGATCGCGTCCGCGCTCACCGCCGCCGAGCCCCTCGGGTTCTCCGACCCGTTCTCGGGGTCGTCGGGTTGGGTCGCCCGCTATGGCACCCAGGAGATCTCCCAGTTCCGAGGGGCGGAGATGATCGCCGACAAGTGGGGCGTCTCGCGCGAGGACATGGAGCGGTTCGCCCTCGAGAGCCATCGCCGGGCCCTCCAGGCCATCGCCGAGGGTCGGTTCGAGCAGGAGATCGTCGCGGTCGATGCCGTTTCCACTGATGAGGGCCCGCGCGACACCTCGCTCGAGAAAATGTCGTCGCTGCCCGCCCTCGTCGACGGCGGCCGCCTCACCGCCGCCGTCTCGAGCCAGATCTCCGACGCCGCCAGTGCCATGCTCGTGGCGTCGGAGGCGGCGGTGCGCGAGCACGGGCTGACACCCAGGGCCCGCGTCCACCACCTCAGCTGCCGAGGGGCTGATCCGGTCTACATGCTGACGGCGCCGATCCCCGCCACCGCCTACGCCCTGGAACGGTCGGGCCTGTCGCTGGACGACATCGATCTTGTCGAGATCAACGAGGCGTTCGCCTCGGTCGTGCTGGCCTGGCAGCAGGAGACCGGAGCCGATCTGGAAAAGGTCAACGTCAACGGCGGGGCCATCGCCCTCGGACACCCGCTGGGAGCGACGGGCACGAGACTGATGACGACCCTGCTCTGCGAGCTGGAGCGGACCGGTGGCCGCTACGGTCTGCAGACCATGTGCGAGGGCGGCGGTCAGGCCAACACCACGATCATCGAGCGCCTGGCCTGACCCTCACCACGACCGTGACGCCAGGTCGCGCTGGCGCCGGTAGTGACGCCAGCGGAACCGGTTCCAGAGCAGGAACGCCACAATGCCAACCAGCAGCCACGGCACGTGCGGGGGCATGGCGACGAGGCCGGCCACGAAGAGCACCAGCAGCAGGGCGATGAACCAGTGTCGGATCGGCCGGCGGCGGGGCGGGGACGGAGCCGGCGAGCCGATCCCGGGCAGGTCATCGAGCACGCCGACCACGTCACCGCGCGTCTTGGCGTTCATGACCCGTCCGACGCGCTCGTCGAACTCGTCGCTGTCGAGCCGACCTTCGGCGTAGTGCTTCGAGAGCGTGTCGGCGATCTCGTTGCGCTCGGCGTGAGAGATGCGCATGCGCGCATCGGTGTCTCGGGGAGGTCGGCGCCGGCCGGCCCCGGAGGCCGATCGAGGGTCTGCGCCGCCCGCCCAGGGCGGTTCCCATGGCGATTGCATGTCTGTCCTTTCTCGGTGGCACGGCCACGCCGTCAGCATGACCGGAATCGATCAACGAGCTCCTCGGCCATGCTCACGTCCGCGCCTTCGTCGGGGATGAGCAGCCAGGCCGCCAGGTAGAGCGGGACGGCCAACCCCCCGACGAAGGCGAGGACCACGAGGACGATGCGGACGAGCGTCACATCGAGGTCGAGGTGGTCGGCGATTCCGGCCGCCACGCCCGCCAGCATCCGCCCGGCGTGAGGACGACGGAGGATGTGAGCCTCTCCGGCGGTGGTGTCAGGTGTCGCGTTCTCCATGGGTCGATCATGGGGTGCCGGGCTCGTCGCCGCTATCGGGGATGACCCCGATCGGACCCCGAGTCGGACCCCGGCCGACCAGGGCTTTCCCCGATGGCCAGGCCCTCGGCTGGGCGCGATGATCGACGTATCGCCGACTCCACCGACTCCCGACCTCCGCCGCCGCCACGGGCGCCGCCCGGCCCCCCCTGGGGACGAGGCGCCGGCGGGGGCCCCCCGTGGCGGCGCTCCGGATGGGAGGACCCGCGTCAGTGGCGGCACGGCGCGGCCGCCATGCACCGCCACTGGGGGCGCCACCTGCGGGGGCGGGGGCCGCTGCGTCGGAGCCGGGACGACCGGCTGATCGCCGGCGTCGCCGGCGGCATCGCTGCCCGGCTGGGCGTCGACGTCACGCTGGTCCGCATCGCCCTGGTGTTGTTCGGGCTGGCCAGCGGCCTCGGTGTCGCCGCCTACGTGGTGGCGTGGCTCGTGCTGCCGGTCGAGGGCGGGACGGCCCCGATCATCAGCAGGGCAAAGTCCGATCGAGCCGGGATCGCCCTCGCCGTGGCGTTCGTGCCCCTGCTGGTCCTCACCGTGCTGGTGGTGGCGGTGCTCCGCATCGGCTACGCCAGCTCGGTCGCCTGGCCGTTCTACCTCAGCCTGGCCGGCCTGGTGCTGATCTGGCGCAACGCGGAGGAGGACGAGAGCGCGTGGATGCGCCAGGTGACAGGGACCCTGCTCCAGGTCAGCACCGAGCCCCGGCGCTCCCGCCTCTCGTTGGTGCTGAGGATCGTCATCGGCGTGGTACTCCTGGGCGCCGGCCTCCTCGTGATCGTCCTCGGGCACCCGAGCACGGCCATCCTCCGACCGGCAGGCGGCACCCTGCTCGTCATCGCCGCCTTCGTCGTGTTGTTCGGACCCTGGTGGTTGAGTGTTGCCCGTCAGCTGGTCAACGAGCGCCAGGCCCGCGTGCGCGCCGAGGAGCGAACGGAGATGGCAGCGCGCGTCCACGACTCGGTGCTCCAGACCCTCGCCCTGATCCAGAAGTCGTCGGACAACCCGCAGCGCGTCGTGCAGCTGGCGAGGACCCAGGAGCGCGAGCTTCGGTCGTGGCTGTTCGACGGGCGCCGGCCCGGCTCGTTCGGGGAAGAGGAAGCGTCGACCCTGGCCGCGGGGGTGCAGCTGATCGAGCACGAGGTGGAGAGCACCCACGGCGTGGCCGTGGAGGCCGTGACCGTCGGTGACTGCACGCTGGCCGAGGAGCTCCGGGCCCTGCTCGCCGCCGGCAAGGAGGGAACGGTCAACGCGGCCAAGTGGTCCGGTGCGCCGGTCGTGTCGTTGTTCGCCGAGGTGGAGCCGGACAAGGTGACCCTGTTCGTGCGCGATCGGGGCCACGGGTTCGACCCGACCGAGATCCCCGCGGACCGTCAGGGGATCGCCGAGTCCATCCGGGCGAGGATGGCCCGCCACGGTGGCATCGCAGCCGTCCGCTCGACACCGGGGGCGGGCACCGAGGTGGAGCTCACGATGCCGAGAAGGGGCGACCGGGCGGGCGATCGGGCATGAGCCCGGGCGCCAGGCCCAGGGTGTTCCTGGTCGACGACCACCACCTGTTCCGGTCCGGCGTGCGGGCCGAGCTGGGCGACGAGGTGGAGGTGGTCGGCGAAGCCGACGAGGTGGGCGCCGCCGTCGAGCTCATCCTGGAGCGCACGCCCGAGGTGGTCCTGCTGGACGTCCATTTCCCCGAGGGAGGGGGCCAGGCCGTCCTTCAGGCGATCAAGCCCGACCACCCGGAGATCCGGTTCCTCGCCCTCTCCGTCTCCGACGCTCCCGAGGATGTCATCGCCGTCATCCGCGCCGGCGCCCGGGGCTACGTCACCAAGACCATCTCGGGTCCGGAGTTGGTCGCCGCCATCCGGCGAGTCGCCGACGGCGACGCCGTGTTCTCGCCCCGTCTGGCCGGGTTCGTGCTCGACGCCTTCGCGTCGATGCCCGCCACCGACGGGGTGCCCGCCTCGTTCGATCCCGAGCTCGACCAGCTCTCGGCGCGCGAGCGGGAGGTCCTGCGCCTCATCGCCCGCGGCTACACCTACAAGGAGCTGGCCCGGGAGCTGTCGATCTCCAGCAAGACGGTGGAGAGCCACGTCTCGGCGGTGCTGCGCAAGCTCCAGCTCTCGTCGCGTCACCAGCTCACCAAGTGGGCGACCGATCGCCGCCTGGCCTGAACGCGTCAGCCGCTGAGCTCGAGGAGCCGGCTCATCCCCTCCTCGATCCCGCGACAGAGCACCTCGAGATCGGGAGCACTGTCGTAGTCTCCCGTCACGCCGAAGTTGACCTGGCCGTCATAGGAGAAGATCGCTACGGCGATGCGAACCTGACCGAACAGCGGAACGTAGGGGTAGGACTTCAGCATCCGTCGGCCGGCCGCGTACAGCGGGAACTGTGGCCCCGGCACGTTGGTGGTCCCGGTGTTGATGTTGTGCTGCTGGACACGGCCGGCGACGCGCATGCCCAGGGCAAGCAGCATCGGCGGGGCGAAACCCGACAGTGACGTGAGCGCTTCGCCGGCCACCGCCTCATTGGACTCCTTGAGCCCCTTCATCTGCTCGGTGATGGCGTGCAGTCGCTCGTCGGGGCGCTCCAGATCGACAGGCAGCGAGGCGAACATCGCGGAGACCTTGTTCTCGTAGGTGGAATCGCCCACCGCCCGTCCGCTGGCATCCCGCGCTCGCACCGACACCGGCACGAGCGTCCTCACCTTGCGGTCGACGACCTCCCCCCGAGACAGCAGGAGCTCCCGGAAGCCGTCGGTGATCGCCGCGAGGACAACGTCGTTGAAGGTGCCGCCCAGGCCCTTGCGAACCACCTTGACGTCCTCGACCGAAGTCGACGTCCACGCGTACCGGCGATGCGGCCCGATCGGGCCGTTGAGCGTCGAGACGGGGTTCGCACGGAGCACTCCCGCCATGGAGGAGACGCCCTGAACCACCTCACCCAACTGTTGCAGCGCCTGGCGAGGAACACGGGTGGCGGCTCGGATGGCCCGCAGCTGCTCGTAGGGGCTCACTGCGAGCTGGACGGCCGCCTCGACCGCCAGCCGTCGGCCGGAGGGAAGCGGCGACGGGTGCCAGTCGTCGGCGACGGGCGGCGACGGCTGGGGGGAGGTGTCCATGATCACGGCCAGCAGCTCGGTGCCCGACACGCCGTCGACCATGGCGTGGTGGGTCTTGGCCACCATGGCCCAGCGCCCCTGGTCGAGCCCCTGGACGACCCAGATCTCCCACAGGGGCTTGGTCCGGTCGAGCTGTTGGGACATCAGCCTCCCGACCAGGCTGCGGAGCTCCGCCTCGCCGCCCGGCGTGGGCAGCGCGGTGTGACGCACGTGGTACTCGATGTTGAAGTCGGGATCGTCGACCCACACGGGACGCTCGAGCTGGAAGGGCACCTCCCGGACCACCTGGCGGTAGCGGGGGACGAGAGGGAGCTTGCCCTCGATCATGGCCACGAACTGCTCGAACGGCGGCTCCGGGCCTTCGAAGATGGAGATCGACCCGATGTGCATGTGGCTGACCCGGTCCTCGAGGTGCAGGAACGACGAGTCGAGCGGGCTCAGACGATCACCAGTCATCGGACCCGCGACGCTAACACCGGGGGCGCCGTTCTTCTAGGGGTGCTGGCTGCTCACCGACACCACTTCGCCGGTCATGTACCCGGCGTACTCGCTGGCCAGGAAGACGATGACGTTGGCGACCTCCCACGGCTCGGCGCCCCGCCCGTACGCCTCGCGCGTCGTGAGCTCGTCGAGCACGTCCTCGGCCATCACCTTGGTGAGGAACGGGTGGGTGGCCAGGCTCGGTGAGACGGCGTTGACCCGCACCCCGGCGGGCGCCGCCTCCAGCGCCGCGCAGCGTGTAAGGGCCATGACCCCGGCCTTGGCCGCCGCGTAGTGGGCCTGTCCCACCTGGGCCCGCCACCCGATGACCGAGGCGTTGTTGACGATGGCCCCCGACTGTCGCGCCACCATGTGCCGCAGCCCGGCACGGGTGCAGCGGAAGGTCCCGTTGAGGGTCACGTCCAGCACCGCCCCCCACTGGTCGTCGGTCATGTCGACCACGTTGGCGGTGCCCCCCAGCCCGGCGTTGTTCACCAGCACGTCGAGGTGGCCCGCCGCCCCGACCGCCGTCTCGAAGAGCCGCTGCACGTCGGCCTCACTGGTGACGTCGCACGCCACGGCGGGGGGTCGGCTGCCCATCACCGGCTCGAGCTCCTCGGCCGCCTCCTGCAGCCGCCGCTCGTGACGATCGCTCACCACGACGAAGGCGCCCTCCTCGGCGCACCGCCGGGCGGTGGCCAACCCGATGCCGGTCCCCGCCGCCGCCGTCACCAGCACCGTGCGCCCCTCGAGCAGCTGATGCCCCTTTGGATAGGGCGGAACGCCCGGCAGCCCTGACGAATTCATCATCGCCCCTCCGGCTTCGGCTCGGGCGGCAGGCCCAGCACCCGCTCTCCGAGGATGTTGCGCTGGATCTGGTTCGAGCCGCCGTAGACGGTGTCGGCCCGGCTGAAGAGGAAGCTCCGCTGGGCGTCGGTGAGATCGTAGGGAAAGGCGCCCGCGACCTCCGCCGCCGGGCCCAGCACGTCCACACCCAGCTCACCCAGGCCGCGGTGCCAGGTGGACCAGTACAGCTTGGCGATCGACGCTTCGGGACCGGGCGTACCCCGGTCGGAGAGGGCCAACGTGCGCAGCGCGTTGAGCCGCATGATGCGCAGGCCGATCCAGGACTGGGTCAGTCGCTGGCGCATCACGGCATCGGCCGTCAAGCCTCGGGATCGCGCCCCCTCGAGCACCGAGGCAAGCTCGCCCTCGAAGGCCACCTGGCGGGCGAGGGTCGAGACTCCCCGCTCGAAGCCGAGGGTCCCCATGGCGACGCGCCAACCGCCGTTGACGTCGCCGACGATGTTGGTGCGCGCTGTGCGGGCGCCGTCGAAGAAGACCTCGTTGAACTCCGAGGTGCCGGTGAGCTGGACGATGGGCCGCACCTCGATGCCGGGCTGACGCATCGGGCAGAGGAGATAGGAGATCCCCCGGTGCTTCGCCGCTGCGGGATCGGTCCGGCACACCACGAAGCACCAGTCGGACCAGGTGGCCAGCGACGTCCACACCTTCTGTCCGTTGATGACCCACTCGTCCCCGTCGAGCGATGCCCTGGTCTTGACGTTGGCCAGATCGGAGCCCGCGTCCGGCTCCGAGTAGCCCTGGCACCACAGCTCCTCGCCCGAGAGGATCGGAGGCAGGAAGCGCTGCTGCTGCTCGGGGGTGCCGAAGGCGATCAGGGTCGGGCCCAGGAGACCCTCGCCCACGATCCCCACCCGAGCGGGCGCGCCCGCTCGCAGGTACTCCTCCTCGAAGATGACCTGCTGCACCAGGCTGGCGCCACGCCCCCCCTGCTCGGGCGGCCACCCGATCCCGATCCACCCGGCCTGGCCCAGGGTGCGCTCCCAGGCGGCCCGCACCTCGAACCCCTCGTGCTCGTACCCCGGGCCGCCGCGAGCCCCCAGCGCCGCCACCTCGCCGACGACGTGGTCGGCCAGCCACTCCCGGACCTCTTTGCGGAAGGACTCGTCCTCGGCGCTGAAGCGCACGTTCACCGGCGCCCGCCCCCCGCTAGGCGTTGGGCTTCTCCCCCACCGCGGCCGCCTGGCGCATCGCCTCGAGGCGGTCGAGCAGGGCCATCCGCTCCTGGCCCACCGTCGAGTCGAGGCGGGCCTCGATCTCCTGCGGTGTCCAGCGACCGTCGGTGTACATGGCCCGGACCTCGGTGGGCTGGTTCCAGACGGCGATCTTGCCGCCCACGGCCGTGTACACCTGGCCGGTGACGTGACGGGCCTGGTCGGACAGCAGGTACACCACCATCGGCGCCACGTCCTCGGGCTCTCCCATCTCGCCCAGCTCCATGGGGACGTTCGCCGACATCCTCGTCCGGGCCACGGGAGCGATGGCGTTGGCCGTCACCCCGTAGCGTGAGAGGCCGGCGGCGGCGCTGCGGACCAGGGAGACGATGCCGCCCTTGGCCGCGCTGTAGTTGGCCTGAGCCACGCTGCCGGCGAAGGCTCCGGAGGTGAAGCCGACGAGCGTGCCCGACTCCTGCTTGCGCATGATCGCCGAGGCGGCGCGGAAGACCGTGAACGTTCCCTTGAGGTGGGTCTCGACCACGGGGTCGAACTCCTCCTCGCTCATGTTGAACAGCATCCGCTCGCGCAGGATCCCGGCCACGCAGACGACGCCGTCGATGCGCCCCCAGCTGTCGATGGCGGTCTGCACGATCCGCTGACCCCCGGCCATGGTGGTGACCGTGTCAGCCACGGCGACGGCGGTGCCCCCGGCGTCGGCGATCTCCTTCACCACGGCGTCGGCGACGTCGCTGGTGGGCTCCTCCCCCGCGATGCCGACACCGAAATCGGCGACCACCACTCGGGCCCCCTCGGCGGCGCAAGCCAGCGCCACGGCCCGGCCGATGCCGCGCCCGGCGCCGGTCACGGCGATGGCTTTCTCCTCGAGGTACCCGCCCAACCAGGCCTCCTGCACCCTCGGTCGCGTCCAGTTCCCGCGAAACCTGACGTGACGTTAGCATCGGGTGGAATGGCAACACGTTCTAGTCAGGGGGCGGTCAGGGGGGGCCCGGCCGAGTTCAACCTGGCCGACCTCTTCGAGCGGGCGGTCGACGCCTTCGGCGACCGCGACTGCCTGCTGGCCGAGGGAAAGCGCCGCACCTACGCCGAGATGGAGGGTCGGGCCAACCGCCTCGCCCACCATCTGGCTGCCCACGGCGTCGGGCCTGGCGACCACGTCGGGATCTACGCCTACAACTCGGTGGAGTGGGTCGAGGCCCTGTGGGCGATCTTCAAGCTCCGCGCCGTCTGGGTCAACATCAACTACCGCTACGTCGACGACGAGCTCCGCTACCTGTTCGACAACGCCGACCTGGTGGCCCTCATCTACCAGAGGGAGTTCGCCCCCAGGGTCGCAGCCGTACGCGACCAGCTGCCCCAGCTCCGCCACTCGCTCGTGATCGAGGACGACAGCGGCGCCGAGGCCGCCGGGGTGGAGTCGGTCGACTACGAGGAGGCCCTGGCCTCGGCGTCCCCCGAGCGGGACTTCGCTCCCCGCTCCGGCAAGGATCTCTACCTCCTCTACACCGGCGGCACCACGGGCATGCCCAAGGGCGTGGTGTGGCACCACGAGGACGTGTTCTTCGCCCTCGGCGGCGGCATCGACCCGCGATCCAACGAGCGCGTGGTCAGTCCCGAGGAGATGGTCGAGAAGGGCCGGGCAGGCGCGGTGATCTCGTTGCCGATCGCTCCGCTCATGCACGGAGCGACCCAGTGGGCGGTCATGGGCGGCAGCTTCATCGGGAACAAGGTGGTCCTGGTGAGCCGGTTCGACCCCGACGACGTGTGGCAGCACATCGAGAAGGAACAGGTCAACGTGCTCATGGTCACCGGCGACGCCATGGCCCGCCCGTTGATCGAGGCCCTGGAGGCTTCCGGCGCCAGCTACGACATCTCGTCCCTCCTGGCCGTCGTCAGCACGGCGGCCATCTTCTCGCCCACGGTGAAGGACGCCTTCTTCCGCCGGCTGCCCAACCTGGTGATCACCGACGCCATCGGGGCGTCCGAGACGGGGAGCAACGGCCTCGTGCTCGTCCAGCCCGACCACACGGCGATGAAGGGGGGGCCGACGGTGCAACCCATCGCCGGGTCGGTGGTCCTCGACGACGACCTCAAGCCGGTGGTGCCAGGGTCGGGCGTCGTGGGCAAGCTTGCCCGCATGGGCGACATCCCCGTCGGCTATTACAAGGACCCCGAGAAGACGGCGGCCACCTTCATAGAGGCGGACGGCGTGCGCTACGCCATGCCCGGCGATTTCGCCACGGTGGAGGCCGACGGCACCATCACCCTCCTGGGCCGCGGGTCTCAGTCGATCAACTCGGGCGGCGAGAAGATCTTCCCCGAGGAGGTGGAGGCGGCGGTCAAGTCCCACCCGGACGTCTACGACGCCGTCGTGGTGGGCGTGCCCGACGAGCGATGGGGCCAGCGCGTGGCGGCTGTCGTGCAGCCGCGTCCCGGCGCCGCTCTCGCCCTCGAGCCCATCCAGACGCATTGCCGGTCGCTGCTGGCCGGCTACAAGGTCCCCCGGCAATTGCACGTGGTCGAGACGGTCCAGCGCAGCCCGAGCGGCAAGCCCGACTACCCCTGGGCGCTGAGCACTGCGACCTCCGCGACCACGGCGGCGACGCCGGCCGGACCGACCTGAGCCATGACCGACCCTTTGGGAGGAAGAGATGCGTACCAAGGCGTCTGAGCTGTTCGAGCTCGACCTGCCGATATTCGCCTTCAGCCACTGCCGCGACGTGGTGGCCGCGGTCAGCCGGGCCGGGGGTATGGGGGTGCTGGGCGCCCTGGCCTTCACGCCCGAGCAGCTCGAGATCGAGCTGTCCTGGATCGACGAGCACGTCGGCGGCAAGCCCTACGGGGTCGACGTGGTCATGCCCGCGTCCTACGCCGGCGCAGGCGAGATCGACCCCCAGCACCTGGAGGACGACCTCCAGAAGATGATCCCCGAGACGCACCGCAAGTACGTCGAGGAGGTGCTCGACCGCTACGACGTGCCCCAGCTGCCCCCCGACGAGGAGGAGCGCTCGGGCCTGCTGGGCTGGACCCACGAAGGGGCCCGGCCCCAGGTCGACATCGCCCTGTCGCATCCGATCGAGCTGCTGGTGAACGCGCTGGGTCCCCCGCCCAAGGACATCGTCGACCTGGCCCACGAGCACGGGGTCAAGGTCGCCGCCCTGGTGGGCAAGCCGGCCCAGGCCCAGCGCCAGGTCAACCAGGGCGTGGACATCATCGTGGCCCAGGGCCACGAGGCCGGCGGCCACACCGGCGAGATCTCCACCATGGTGCTGGTTCCCCAGGTGATCGAGGCGGTGGCACCGACACCGGTGCTGGCGGCCGGCGGCATCGGCAGCGGCCGTCAGATGGCGGCGGCCATGGCACTGGGCGCCGACGGGGTGTGGACGGGCTCCATCTGGCTCACGGTGGCCGAGAGCGATATGACGCCGCCGGTGATGGACAAGCTCCTGGCGGCCGACTCGTCCGCCACGGTCCGGTCGCGCTCGCTCACGGGCAAGCCGGCCCGGATGCTGCGCACGGAGTGGACCCAGGCCTGGGAGAGCCCCGACTCGCCCGGCACCCTGCCCATGCCGCTCCAGTACATGCTCACCGCCGACGCCACCCGCCGGATCAACAAGTTCCAGGTCAAGGAGCTGCTGGGGATGCCGGTGGGCCAGATCGTGGGCGAGATGAACAATGTGCGGCCGGCCAAGGACGTGATCTTCGACATGGTCGAGGAGTTCATCGAGACCACCCAGGGCCTGGGCAGCCTCGTGGAGGAATCCACCGAGTCCCTATGATGAGGCCATGACCGGAGTCGGAGAGCGGGTCCGCTGCACGAGCTGCGGCACCGAGATCGTCGTCGTCAAGGCGCCAACAGGCGAGCTGTCGTGTTGCGGCCGCCCGCTGGCCGACCGATCCGAGGAGGGCGCGGCAGGTGGCCAACAACCTCGGTAAGCGGTACTCCTGCGCCGAATGCGGCGGACAGGTGCTGGTGACCAAGGCGGGCGAGGGCGGCCTGGAGTGCCACGGCCAGCGCATGGAGATCCTCCAGCCCAAGCCGCTCCCGTCCTCGGACTGACTCGGAACTGAGGAAGCCGTTGGGCGGGGCGACCGTCGATCCCCGGATGCTGGCGCCGAGCGCCGGCCGGAGCCCGGCGGAGCTGGTGGCCGGCGACCTCGTCGGGGAGGCCACACTCCTACGGATCGAAGGCGGTCGCTCGTCGTGGTCCGAGCTGGCCACGCTGGGCGCCGAGGACCAGGCCGAGATCCGGCGCTTCCTCGACCACGTCGCCGCCCTCACCATCGGGGTCGGCCCGGCGGATCCCTGGCTGGCCCCCGCTTTCGATCTGTGGACCACCGACCCGGCCGAGGCCGACCGGTGGGAGAAGGGCTTCGACCGCGCTTCGCGGGCTGCCATGGCCGCCGCCCTCCTCGTTCGAGCGGCGAGCGGCTCCCCCTGGTCGGGCCTGGTGGCCGAGTCGACCACCTACTCGCTGCTCCAGGCCGGGCCCGAGTTCCGACAGTGGCTGGCGAGCCGGGCTCCGACAACAACCAGGGCCGACACCCGACCCCGGGTGCGGGTCGAGCGTCAGGGAGGCGTCTGGGAGATCGTGCTGACCCGCCCCGACCGCCACAACGCCCTCGACGCCCGCATGCGCGACGAGCTGCACGCCGCCCTCGACGAGGCGCGGTCGCGGCCAGAGGTCACGGTCGTGCTTCGCGGCGACGGACCGTCGTTCTGCTCGGGGGGTGACCTCGGCGAGTTCGGGACGGCCCCCGGTCCGGTCGAGGCCCACGCCGTTCGCCTCGGCCGCTCCCTGGCCCTCTTGATGTCCGAGCTCGAGTCCCGGATCGTGGTGGGGATCCACGGGTCCTGCCTGGGGGCGGGGATCGAGCTGCCGGCCTTCGCCGGACGCGTGGTGGCGGCCGAGGACGCCCGGCTCGGGCTCCCCGAGCTGGATCTCGGGCTGATCCCAGGGGCGGGCGGGACAGTGTCCATCCCCCGTCGGGCAAGCTCCAGCGTGCTGCTGGATCTCCTGCTGTCGGGAGGGACGATCGACGCCGACACCGCCCTGGCCTTGAGGCTGGTGGACGAGGTGGTCCCGCGCGACAGACTGCGGGCCCGCATGCAGGAGCTGACCGTGGAGGCACGTTGAACCTGACCATGCTGCTGGAGATGGCGGCCGAGGGGCACGGCGATCGCGTCGCCATCGGGAGCCGCAGCGACGGTCTGACCTTCGCCGACGTGTACCGGATGGCGGGGACGTCGGCGACCCGGCTGGGCGAGACCGACGCGTCCACCCTCGCCCTGCTGGCCAGCAACGGGCCCGTCGTGCCCGTCGCCCTCTTCGCCGCCGCCTGGGCGGGCATCAGCTACGCCCCGCTCAACTACCGCCTGCCAGAGGCCGCCCTCCAGCGCCTGCTCGACCGGTTGGAGCCCACCGTCCAGGTGCGGGGCGAAGAATGGCTGGACGAGAGTGGGCGCGGGGGGGACGGCGGCACCAGCCCAATTTCGCAAGACAGCGAGCGGCCGGCGGTCCTGCTGTTCACGAGTGGGACGTCGGCGGCACCGAAGGCGGCGGTGCTGGAGCACGACAACCTGGTCTCCTACGTCCTCAACACGGTGGAGTTCGGCTCGGCGGAGCCCGACGAGGCGGCGTTGCTCGCCGTCCCGCCGTTCCACGTGGCCGGGGTGACCAGCGTGCTCACCTCCTGCTACGGCGGACGACGGCTGGTCCCGCTGCCGTCGTTCTCGGCCGAGGGCTGGCTCGAGACCGCCCGGCGCGAGGACGTGACCCACGCGCTCGTCGTGCCCACCATGCTGGCCCGCATCGTCGACGCCCTGGAATCCACGCCCGATGCCCGGCCGCCGCGGCTGCGCTCGCTCGCCTACGGCGGCTCCCGCATGCCCGGGCCCGTGCTCGAGCGGGCCCTGCGCCTGTTCCCGGACACGGGGTTCGTCAACGCCTACGGGCTGACCGAGACGAGCTCGACGATCGCCGTGCTCGACCCCGAGGACCACCGACGGTCGGCGGCGAGCGAGGACCCTGCGGTGCGCCGCCGGCTGAGCTCGGCCGGGCGTCCCGTGCCCGGTATCGAGGTCATGGTCGCCGACGAGCAGGGGCGCCCGATGGCGACGGCTGCGGTGGGCGAGATCTGCGTGCGCGGCCCCCAGGTGGGCGGCCGCTACCTCGACGCCGACGCCAGGCTGGCGCCCGGCGGGTGGCTGCGCACCGGTGACATGGGGTGCCTGGACGCCGAGGGCTACCTCTTCGTCACCGGTCGGGACGACGACCTCATCATCAGCGGCGGCGAGAACATCTCCCCGACCGAGGTGGAGGACGTGCTCCTGGGCCACCCGGCCGTGGCCGCGGCGGCGGCCGTCGGGATACCGGATCCCGAATGGGGCGAGCGGGTGGGCGCCATGGTCAGCCTCAGGCCGGGCGCCGACATCGACGCCGATGCCATCCGGGCCTGGGCCTCGGAGCGGCTGGGCTCGCTCAAGGCGCCCCGCGCTCTGGTCGTCTCGGCCGAGCTGCCGTCCACGGCCACCGGCAAGGTCCTGCGCCGGGAGGTGCGGGCCGAGCTCGAGCGACGATGAACGCCCACCGCCTCGTGCTCCGCGACTGCGAGGTCGGGGGGCGCCGCGGGTTGGACGTGTCGATCGAGGGCGGGCGAGTGGTGACGATGTCGGCTGAGCGGGCGGCGCATGGGCGCGACGACGTCGAGATCGACGCCGGCGGAGCGGCGCTGCTGCCCGGCCTGCACGACCACCATCTGCACCTCTTCGCCGAGGCGGCGCTGAGATCGTCCGTCCCCTGCGGCCCGCCCGAGGTGGTCGACCAGCCCACCCTGGCCCGCACGTTGCGGACGGCCGCGCTGTCGCTGTCTCGGGGCGACTGGATCCGTGGCGTGGCCTACGACAGCCGGCGCGCCGGACGCCTCGACCGGACCCGGCTGGACGCAGCCGTGGACGATCGCCCCGTTCGGGTGAAGGACCGCACCGGCCTCTCGTGGACTCTCAACACCGAAGCGCTGCGGGTGACCGGTCTCGAGACGCGCTTTCCCGACGGCGTCCTCGTGGGTGAGGATCGCCTGCTCCAGGAGGCGGTGCCGGCCGGGCGGCCCGACCTGGGCGAGGTCTCGGCGTCGCTGTGCCGCTACGGCATCACGGGTGTCACCGACACCACGCCGGGGAACACCGCCGGCGACCTCGAGTGCATGCGCTCGCTGGCGGTGCGCGCCCGGGCCATGGCGCCGCCCGACGAGCCCGAGGTGCCGGGTGTGAGCCTGCGGACGATGAAGGTCGTCCTGCGGGAGGACGATGCCGACGTCGAGGAGCTGGCCACCACCATTGAGAAGGCGCACGCCGCGGGCTGGAGCGTGGCCGTGCACGCGGTGACGCGGACCGAGATCGTGGCCGCGGTGGCCGCCTTCGCACAGGCCGGCACCGCCGCCGGCGACCGGCTCGAGCACGCCAGCGTGGTGCCGGCCGAGACGATCCCGCTCATCGCCGACCTCGGTCTCACGGTCGTCACCCACCCCGACTTCGTCGCCCGGCGCGGCGACGTCTATCTCGCCGACGTCGATCCTGCCGACCACGAGGGCCTGTACCGGCTCCGCTCCCTGCTGGACGCCGGGGTGGCCGTCGGCGCCGGCAGCGACGCTCCGGTGGGCGTGCTCGACCCGTGGTCGGCGATGAGCGCGGCCGTCTCGAGGGCAGGTCCGGACGGAATGGTCGTCGGCGCGCCGGAGCGCCTCTCCCCGGAGCTGGCGCTGAGCCTCTTCCTGGGGCCGGCCGAGCACCCGGGTGGACCGCGCCGCACCGTGCGCCCGGGCGACGTGGCGGACCTGTGCCTGCTGGGCTCGCCGTGGGCGGAGGCCCGACGCAGCCTGTCGGCGCACCTGGTGCGGGCGACGATCGTCGGCGGAGACGTCGTCTGGATGTCCTGATTGCTGTCTCTCTGAGCAAGGAAAGGAGCTGACGATGAAGACCAGCACCGAGCGCATCCTCACCACACACACGGGGAGCCTGCCGCGGCCCGAGAGCGTCCTGCCCGAAGGGGCCGACCCGGCCGCCGTGGCGGCGGCCACTCCTGAGGTGCTCCGCGAGGCGGTGGCCTTGACGGTGGCCCGTCAGCTGGACGCCGGGATCGACGTGGTCAACGACGGCGAGGTGAGCAAGATCAGCTACGCCACCTACGTGACCAGCCGTCTGTCCGGGTTCGGGGACGCCAGCGATGTGCAGTCGAATCTCGCCATCGCCGACATGGTCGAGTTCCCGAAGTTCATCGAACGGACGATGGCCCAGGCGTCGTCGGCGCTGGGCACGATCCCGGCGTGCATCGGTCCGGTCGGCTACGAGGACCCCAGCCAGGTGGAGCGGGACATCGCCAACCTGACGGCCGCCACCAAGGGCTCCCGGGCGACCGAGGTATTCATGTCGGCCGCCTCTCCGGGCGTGATCGCCGTCTTCCAGCCCAACCAGCACTACAAGACCGAGGAGGAGTACGTCTTCGCCCTGGCTGACGCCATGAAGACCGAGTACGACCTGATCCACCAGGCCGGGCTGCTCGTCCAGCTGGACTGCCCGGACCTGGCCATGGACTTCCACATTCGCGCCCACCCGGAGGGCAAGGAGGCATTCGTCAAGGGCCTCGGCCCGCGGGTGGAGGCGCTCAACCACGCCACCAGAGACATCCCGCCCGATCGCCTCCGCATGCACCTGTGCTGGGGCAACTACGAAGGCCCCCATCACCACGACATCCCGCTGGCCGACGTCATCGGCGAGGTGCTCAAGGCCAGGCCCATGGCCATCTCCTTCGAGGCCGCCAATCCCCGCCACGAGCAGGAGTGGACGGTCTTCGAGGACCTGAAGCTCCCTGACGACAAGGTGCTGATCCCGGGGGTTATCGACTCGACGACCAACTACATCGAGCACCCCGAACTGGTGGCCCAGCGACTCGAGCGCTACGCCGGCCTCGTCGGCCAGGAGCACGTCATGGCCGGCAGCGACTGCGGCTTCGCCACGTTCGCGTCCATGCTCACCGTGGACCCGGACATCACCTGGGCCAAGCTGGCGGCCATGGCCGAAGGGGCCAGCATGGCGAGTCGGCGGCTGGCGACCGGGGTGACCAGGTAGGTCACACGAAGGTCAGTAGCCGCCGCCCAGCTTGGTGTGGTCCCAGGAGACGATGTGGTCGGGCTCCACCGTGATGGACACCCGCTTTGCCGCGCTGGCCTCGACGCCCGCCCTGGCGGCGTCGTTGAGATCATCACCGAAGTAGCGGACGAACAGCCGCTCGCCCACCGCCATCACGGCGTCATGGTCCTCCGACAGCGCGGCGCGGCCGGTGATCTGCACCCCGCGCAGCTCGCCGTACTCCTTGCCGTCCTCGACGAGGACCGTGATGCGCGGGTCGCGGCGCAGGTTGAACACCTTCTGCGACTTCCGGTAGGTCCAGAAGACGATCTTGCCGTCGATCACCGCGTAGTACATGGTCACCAGGTGGGGCGTGCCGTCCTGGTTGATGGTCGCCACCTGGAGGTTGCGCGCGGGCGCGAGGAACTCGGCGATCTCCCCCTCGGTCATGACGATCTGGTTCCTGCGGCTCACGCAGTCGCCCCTTTCGTTCCCGGCCCGCCGGCCACCGGCCGCCAGAACGGCACGCCGACGTCGGGCTCGGCCTGGACCATGCGGACCTCCACCGGCATCCCGATGTACACCTCGTCGGGAGCGCAGCCGGTGATGTTGCCCATCATGCGCACGCCCTCGACCAGGTCGACCATGGCGACCACGTAGGGCAGCTCGTCGCGGAAGGGGCGGGCGTGGTTCTGGCGGATGACGGTGTAGGTGTGGACCGTGCCCCGACCCGACGCCTGCTCCCACCCCGGGTCGTCCCCACACACGCGGCATACGGCGCGGGGATAGAACTGACGATGCCCGGAGGGGCACCGCTGGATCAGGAGCTCGCCACGGGAGGCCGCCTCCCAGAAGGGCTTGGACACGTTGTCCGGGCGCGGGAGCGGCCGCTCCCATTGCTCGACCGGCTGCGGGGGAACGTCCGATTCGTCTCGGGCCGGCGTCACGGGTGCTCCCGGCCGAGGATCACGGCGCCGATGCAGGAGAGCCAGCCGCCGCTGCCGCAGGCCACGGCCAGGTCGCAGTCGGGCACCTGCGCCTCCCCCGCCTGGCCCCGCAGCTGTCGGGCGGCCTCGATGAGCAGGAAGATGCCCCGCATGCCAGGGTGCGAGGACGAGAGCCCGCCGCCGTCGGTGTTGAGCGGCAGGTCGCCGCCCCGGCGCAGGTGGCCGTCCTTGACGAACGCGCCGCCCTCCCCCCTGGCGCAGAAACCGAGGCCCTCGAGGAGGAGCATCACCGTGATGGTGAAGCTGTCGTAGAACTGGATCGTGTCGATGTTGGCCGGCGCGACGCCCGCCTGGCCGAAGGCGATGGGCCCGCACCGGCTCGCGGCCGTGTCGGTGAAGTCGGGCATCTGGCTGATGTTCCAGTGGGTCTGGGCCCCGGCCGCGCCGAGCACGTACACGGGAGGCTGACGAAGGTCGCGGGCCCGCTCGGCCGTCGTCATCACGATCGCGCCGCCGCCGTCGGAGATCACGCAGCAGTCCAGCTTGTGCAGCGGGTCGGCGATGAGCCGCGAGCCCAGGACGTCGTCGACGGTGATCGGCTCGCGGTACATCGCCTTGGGGTTGAGGCCGGCGAACTCGCGGACGCCGACGGCGATCTCGGCCAGCTGCTCCGACGTCGTGCCGAACTCGTACATATGGCGCTGGGCCGCCATGGCGTAGGAGCCCACCAGGGAGTTGCCGAAGGGGGCCTCGTACTGCTGGGGGCCGGCGAACCGCTTCGCGCCGCGACCGAGCCCGCCCGTTCCGAGGGACCGTCCCATCCGGGAAAGCTGGTCGGAGCCGTAGGTGATGAGGACGGTGTCGCACAGGCCCTGTCTGATCGCGGCCGCCGCGTGCTGGACGTGGAACTCGAACGACGAGCCGCCGGTCATCGTGCCGTCGATGTAGCGGTGGTCGATGCCGAGGTACTCGGCCATGGTCACGGCGTCGTCGATCATCACCCCGCCGCCGCCGGCGTCGAGGTAGCCGTCGATCTCCCCCTTGGCCAGGCCGCAGTCGGCCAGCGCCCGCTGCATGGCCTGGGAGTGGTGCTGGACGCCGTCGAGGTCCGGCGCCTGTGGGTAGTCGCTCAGGCCCGTGCCGACGATGACGGGCGCCCGATCCGGCATCGAGGGGTGCTCAGTCCTCGATCGAGATGGCGGCCTTGGGGCAGAGCCGGACGGCCTGCTCGACCTTGTCCCTCATCTCCTCGGGTGGATTCTCGTTCAGGATGTAGAGGTTGTCGTCGTCGCGCACCTCGAAGACCTCGGGTGCCACGCCCATGCAGAGGGCGTTGCTCTCGCAGAGGTCATAGTCGACTACTACCCGCATGACAGGCTCATCCTCGGTTCCGGCGGTCGTCTGGGCCGTCGCCATACTAGGTTCTCCAGTCGAACACGTTCTAGTGCCGACCCGGAGACTGGCATGGACACTGCCTTCACCCGGCTCGTCGGTTGCCCGGTGCCCCTCCAGCAGGCGGGCATGGG
>DASXCO010000073.1 GCA_036491125.1 Acidimicrobiales bacterium
CCGACGGCTACACGTGCCACTTCTTACGCCCAGACTGGAAGCTCCCGCACCGCGCCGACAGCGTCACCTGAATGCTCCGATGATGGGCTCATCGTCGTCACGGGACTGGTGGGGTCGCGCCGCTGGGCGTGATCGCACCAGGCTCCGACAATGGACAACGAATCGTTCTCAGCCGAGAATCGCATAGCGGTTCGTGGCCTCGACGATGCCGGCTGTCATGGCATCGCCTCCACTGTGACCAGTGTCGACCACGCGAAGATCAGCATCAGCCCACGCCTCCGCCAACTGCCAGGCAGAATCGAGAGGACCGCCCAGATCGAAACGTCCGTGTATCAGCACGCCCGGGATGCCGGCGAGCCGATGGGCGTCGCGCAGGAGCTGATCTTCGGTCAGCCAGGCACAGTGGTGAAAGTAGTGGGTGACGATGCGGGCGAAGGTCATGCGGAAGGCCGAATCGTCGTAGCGGGAATTCGGGACGCCTCCGGGAAGGGGTGACACGGCGTCTTCCCACCGGCACCAGTTGAGGGCCGCCTGCTCTCGGCAAGTGACGTATGGCTGCTCGTTGAGCAGGCGATGGTAGGCCGCGACCAGGTCACCGCGTCGTTCGTCCTCAGGGACACCGGACCGGAGGCGCTGCCACTCTTGGGGGAAGTATCTGCCGACCTCGTGGTAAAGCCAGTGGATATCGGCTCGGCGGGTCATGGTTATCGACGCCAGCACCATGGCGATAACGCGCTCTGGGTACCGTTCGGCGTAGGCGAGAGCAAGGGTCACGCCCCATGACCTGGCCACTAACACCCAGCGCTCGATCCCGCGATGCTGGCGTAGCCGTTCGATGTCGGAGATCAGGTGCTCCGTGGTGTTCGATGACAGCTCGGTCGTGGCATTCACCCGCGGCCGACTTCGACCACAACCCCGTTGGTCGAACAGAATGATCCGGTAGAGGCCCGGATCGAGCAGGCGTCCGTCGTCGGACGTACAGCCCGATCCCGGTCCACCATGGAGGACCACGGCCGGGACGCCATCCGGGTTGCCGCGCGCCTCCCAGTAGAGACTCTGGCCATCGCCGACCTCCAGTACACCGGTCTCGAACGGCTCAACCCCTGGGAACGTGTTCGGCACGGTCTTATCCTCTCAGACCGCCGCACAGCCGGCGCTTGGGGAGGCAGCCGCGTTATGGGCCAGTGGGGCACCCGGATTCGGGGACGCGTTGAGGACTCGTTCTGGGCAACCCCTGGGCTCGCGTTCTAGGGTCGCGATATGGACTATCGCAATCTCGGACGTTCCGGCCTGCTCGTCAGCCCTCTCGCGCTCGGCACCATGAACTTCGGGCCGCAGACGAGCGAGTCTGAAAGCTTCGCCATCATGGATCGCGCGCTGGACGCCGGAATCAACTTCTTCGATACAGCCAACGGCTATGGCGGGGGCGAAACTGAGCAGATCATCGGCCGTTGGTTCGCCCGGGGCGGACGACGCCGGGAGAGAGTGGTGCTGGCCAGCAAGGTGTACGGCAACGTCGCCGGCGACTGGCCCAACGACTCGAGGCTGTCGGCTCGCCACATCCGCGACGCGTGCGAGGCGAGCCTGCGCCGTCTGCAGACCGACCACATCGACCTGTACCAGATGCACCACGTCGACCGGTCAACGCCGTGGGAAGAGATCTGGCAGGCGATGGACCTGCTGGTGGCGCAGGGCAAGGTGCTGTACGTGGGCAGCTCCAACTTCGCCGGTTGGCATATCGTTGCCGCCAACGAGGCGGCCCGTCGGCGCAACTCGTTCGGGTTGGTCTCCGAGCAGAGCCTGTACAACCTCAAGACGCGCACGATCGAGCTCGAGCTGATACCCGCGTGCGAGACATACGGCGTCGGCCTGCTGCCTTGGAGCCCGCTCGGAGCGGGGCTACTCGCGGGCGGGCTGCGCGAGGCGACCGAGGGCCGCCGGGCCAACGACGGGATGAAGGCCGCTGCCGATTGGCTCAGAGACACGATCTCCGCGTGGGAGGGCTTGTGTCTTGAACTGGGGGAAAGGCCGGCCGATGTCGCGATTGCCTGGCTGCTCGCCAAACCGGTGGTGACCGCGCCTATCGTCGGGCCGCGCACGATGGAGCAGCTCGAAGGCTCGCTCCGCGCAGTCGACATCCATCTCGAGGCCGAGGTCCTAACCAGCCTGGACAAGATCTTTCCCGGGCCCGGAGGGCCGGCGCCCGAGGCGTACGCCTGGTGAGCGTGCCAACCACGACCCGGTAGTGGACACCCTCCTGCTCGGCAGTGTGGTCGACCGCCTGGGGATGGCACCTGCATGAGCGCCCGTCGGCTCCCCGCTCGGGCAGGGGAGTAGGCGGGGCGTTTGCTGACACGAGCATCAGGTTGAACAAGTAGTGTTGGGCCGTGCCTGGGTCCGATGCGAGGGGGTCTTCGTCTCCGCCCGGTGGAGCGAAGACGGGATCTCGCGGAGGCGCGAGCTACGATCCCGAGACCGTCCGCGCCAAGTACCTCGCCGAGCGCGACAAGCGAATGGTCCCTGGCCGCGCTGACATCCGGGACCTGCGGACCGACGAGCACTTCTCTCGCTACCGCGAGGACCCCTTCACTCCGGTCATCGAGCGCGACCCAGTCGCCGACGAGGTCGATGTCGTGATCGTAGGCGGGGGGATCGCCGGGATCCTCGCCGGCGCCCAACTCCGCAAGGCCGGCATCGAGCGGATCCGCATCGTCGACGAGGCGGGCGGCATCGGGGGCACCTGGTACTGGAACCGCTACCCAGGCGTGATGTGCGACGTTGAGTCGTACACCTACATCCCAATGCTCGAGGAGCTCGACTACATTCCCACCCGGCGCTATGCGTTCGGCGAGGAAATTCTGGGATGCCTCGAGGCGATCGCCGACCGGTTCGACCTGGTATCCGATGCCCTGTTCCACACAGAGGTGACCCGCGCCCAGTGGGACGAGGACGCCGCCCGGTGGCGGATCCGCACCGACCGCGGCGACGAGGTCAGCTGCCGCTGGTACGTGTTGGCCGTCGGGATCCTCAACCTCCTCAAGCTACCCGGCATCCCGGGCATGGAGGACTTCGCCGGGCGCTCTTTCCACACGGCTCGTTGGGACTACGAGTACACCGGCGGCGGCGCCCACGAGCCCTTGACAGGCCTGGCGGACAAGGCCGTCGCCCTCATTGGCGTCGGGGCGAGCGGCATTCAGTGCCTGCCGCTGCTCGCCGAGTCGGCGAAGCATGTCTACGTGTTCCAGCGCACGCCGTCGGCCGTCGGTGTGCGAGGCAACCGGCCCACCGATGGCAACTTCGCCCACGGGCTCGAGCCGGACTGGCAGCGCGCCCGAATGGACAACTTCCAGGCGATCATGCTGGGCCGCCCGGTCGAGGTAGACGAGGTCGACGACGGGTGGACGCGCCACTGGGCGGCCGTTCATCACCCCCCGCGAGAGAAGGGCATGACGACGGCCGACTACCTGCGCAGGGGCGAGGAGGTGGACTACTCGGTGATGGAGAACCACCGAGGTCGGATCGAGGCGCTGGTGACGGACCCGGCCAAGGCCGAGATCCTCAAGCCGTACTACCGGTACCTCTGCAAGCGGCCCTGCTTCCACGACGAGTACCTGCAGGCGTTCAACAACCCCAACGTCACGCTGATCGACTGCCCCGCCGGTGTCGAGCGGATCACCGAGCAGGGCCCGGTTGTCCACGGGGAGCAGTACTCGGTCGACTGCATCATCTACGGCACCGGCTTCGAGCCCGAGCTCACCCCCCTGCCTCGTCGGGCCGGCCACGAGATCGCCGGTCGCGGTGGCGTCACCATGGCCGAGAAGTGGGCCGGCGCCCAGGCCAGCCTGTTCGGGATGATGAGCCGTGGCTTCCCGAACATGTTCGCCATGCCGGCACCGGGGCAGCAGGCGGTGGTGACGGTCAACTACACGCAGGTGGCCGTGCTAGGGGCCGAGTTCATCGGCCGTGCCGTCGGGCTGCTCGAGCAGGGGGGCGTAGACGTCTTCGATGTGAGCGCCGAGGCCGAGGACGGGTGGACGCAGAAGATCGTCGAGTCCTTTGTCGATCCCAGCATCGTCATGTCCGCCTGCACGCCCTCGCGCCTCAACAACGAGGGTCACCCGGAGGCGATGAACCCCCGCAGTGGCAACTACGGGCGCGGGTTTGGCGACTGGTTCGGCTACCGGGCGTTGCTCGAGCAGTGGCTAGAGGCCGGAAGCTTCGAGGGCCTCGACATCGAGGTCCGATCGACGCTGTCGTGAGCTCGCGTCAGCGGGTCGCCGTCGTGACCGGCGGCGGAGGCGGGATCGGAGCGGCGATCGCCGAGGAGCTCGGACGTGACGGTTGGTTTGTGGTCACCGTCGACCCCCTTGTGACTCTCGACGGCTCCGAGCGGCTGCCGGAGCCGGGGGAGACCACTGCTGGTCGCATCGTGGCGGCGGGGGGCTCGGCCCGAGCCTCGTCGGTGTCGGTGACCGACGGCGAGTCGGTCCGCGGCCTGTTCAGAGACCTGGTCGACGAGCACGGCAGGCTCGACGCCGTAGTCAACGTCGCCGGTATCACGCGGCAAACCGGCTTCGCCCACGGGACCGAGGAGGATTGGCTCGCGGTGCTCGCAGTACACCTCGGCGGCTACCTCAACGTGCTCGACGCCGCGCTGCCGCTCATGGCGGCCGCGGGGCACGGCCGCGTCCTCGGCATCACCTCCGGCTCGGGTTGGCGGGCGGCCGATGCGGGCGCGTACAGCTGCGCCAAGCGAGCTGTCGCTGCCCTCACATGGCAGCTGGGTCGGCAGGCGCCGCCAGGCGTGACCGTCAACGCGATGTCACCTATCGCGGCCACCCGAATGGTCGCTGCTGCCGTCGAGCGTGCTCGTCAGGCGAGCACAAGGGGAAGCGGCGGCGGCCTCTCCCTTTTTGGATCGATGCCGGGCCCAGAGCACCTTGGGCCGCTCGGTGCACACGTCGTCGGAGACGGATTCGGGTGGTGCACCGGCCGGGTGCTCTTCGCCGGAGGCTCGGAGGTGGCGGTGATCGACGAGCCCCGCCTCCTCGAGGTCGTGCGGAGCGACGAGGTGGTCTCCCTCGCCGCGGTACTCGAGGCAGTCATCCCTCGAGCCTTTGCGACGGCCGAGAACAGCCAGGCGAGTGAGGGCGGTGGCAACCCCCGGTTCGGTCAGATCTTCGACCAACCGGCTCCCGCCGAGAGAGCATCGGTCAATAAGCAAACCTGTGTCGTCGTCACCGACCGCCCGCTCCTGGCCGCTTCTCTCACCGCCGCGCTCGAGGCCCGGTCCATCAGCTGCCACCGCGTCGAGGTCGCCGACGGCTTCCGGAACGCCGGGGACGCACTGCGCTCTGTCGTCGAAGTCGCTGGGTCGATTGACGCGATCGTCGTCGCGCCATCCGGGCCTCGGCCGACAGCCAGCCCAACGAATGGTTGGAAGCAGGTGCTCGCTGAGCACCGGGGGATCGTCCAGCAGATCCACACGGATGCCGGATGGGCCCGGGCTGCCTCCGACTACGCCGCCGGCGCCGCCCCCCGCCCGGTCCACCTGGTGACCCTCTCCGACGCCGCCACCTCAGGAGGTCGAAGTCGGGCCCAAGCCTCGGTGCAGCTCGCCCGAGCTGCCGTGGGTGCGACGGACGGCCGCGTTACAGCGTTCGCAGCCAGCATCGAGGCATCCGAGGCGGCAGTCGGCCAACCGGTCGGTGAACTCGTTGCCCACCTGCTTGGCAACCGCGATGCAAGGGCTCTCGCCGGTGCGGAACTGGCGGTCGGCGCCGGCTGGCTCGGCCTTCGCAGTCACCCCCGACCGATCGGCAGCATCACGTACGGTGGTCCCGCCGTCCCCGCTTGGCTCGACATGACCCTCAGGGAGGTTGTCGGCGCCACCGGCGACCCACCGCACATGGAGGCCCGATGACCGCCCAGCCCACTCGTGTCGTCGACGCTCACGTGCACCTCTGGGATCCGGCCCGCTCCGACTGGTACCCATACCTCACGCGCCCTCAGGGAGATGGCGCCGGTGATGCGTCGAGGATGTGCCGTCGCTTCGACGTCGACACCTACCAGGCCGAGTCATCCAGGTGGAACGTCCAGAAGTTCGTCAATGTCGCCGCCGCGACCGGTCGTCACTCGATCGAGGAAACCATCGAGCTCGACGCCAACGCTCATGCGAGCGGCGGTCCCCATGCCATCGTCGGCGGACTCCCGCCGACCGCCACGGTGGCCGAGGCCGTCGAGCTCGTCGACCGGCAGATGACCGCTCCGCGCTTTCGTGGGGTCCGCCCAATGGGCGCCCTCGACACGCCGCTCCCTGACGCCGGAGTGCTCCATGCCTTGCATGAGCGGGACCTGCTGTTCGAGCTGATGACCCATCCAGATCAGCTTCGAGTAGCTGCGGCGCAGCTCTCCCGCTTCGATGATCTCATCGTCGTCGTGGAGCACACCGGATGGCCTCGCTCGAGCTCCGACGCGGAGCGCGCCCTCTGGCAGGCCGGCATCGAGGCGCTGGCCGACCTGGGCGACAACGTGGTGTGCAAGCTGTCGGGCCTCGCGATGCCGCTCGGATCGATGGACGCCGCCCTCTTCGCGCCGTGGCTCGAGTACGCAATCGAGGCATTCGGCGTCGACCGGTGCATGTTCGCCAGCAACTTCCCCGTTGACTCGATGCACGGCACCTTCGACGAGCTCTACGCCGCGTTTAGCACCGTGACCGCAGGCCTCGATGGCGAATCCCGCGAGAACCTCTTTGCAAGGAACGCCGAGCGCGTCTATCGCTGCTAAACAACTGTCTGCACCGGTCTCTGTCCGCCGAGGTTGCTCACCTTGGTGTCCAATTCGTGTCCAGAGTTCGGCTATGCCCAGCGAACCTGCCGCCAGTCGGTTAGCGCGGGGGCCAGGGAACGCCCATGTTGTTGTGGGCGGGGACGGCGCCCGCGGCCATGACCTTAATTAAGATCGACCCCTGTCCAGGGGGTGGGATACAATCCTTGATTGCGCCGAGGAGCCCGCCGCGCGAGCGGCCGCAGTCCGGGACGAGGAGGGCTTCCGGCGACTGGCAGGTCTACGAGCGGCGATGCGTCTAGAAGTCGGCGAACGGATTCGATCCGGGGTCACCGCCGCTGGCCACCGCATACAGGCGGTCGAGGCTGAGGTCCCAGCCCCACACGTGGAACCGACAGGCGTTGTCGCTCGGGAGCCCGCTGTGGCGCACTCTCAGCAGAGTTTCATCACCCTCGGGCACCAGAACGACCTCCACCTGGGAATGGCCTGGAAGAAGGCCGGCATTGCCCCGGTAGCCCCAGGTGAAGACAACCCGCTTGGGGGGATCAACCTCCAGGTACTCGCCCTCCACTATCTGCTTGGAGTGTCCTGTCATCGTCACCCGGAACACTCCGCCCGGTCGCGGATCGAGCTCAGCATCGACGCCCTGCCACAGGCGAAATCGATCGGAGTCGGTGAAGTAGGCGAACACCGTCTCGGGATCTGCCGGGATGTGCCGCTCCACCTCGACCACGCCCTCGATGGCGGCCATGGCCCGACGACGCCTCACCGCCGTCCCTTCTTCGCCTCGCCCTCAGCCAGTTCCGCCAAGCGATCGAGGTCGGCCTCCCACAGGGCCTTGAGCATTCGCTGGAGAGGACGAGCCCGTTGGCGGTCGGCCCTATAGAGGCGGACCGTACCCCGATGCCGGCACCTCACCAGCCCCGCGTCCTCGAGCACTCGGAGGTTCTGCGAGACGGCGGGCCAGCTGATGTCAAAGTGATCGGCGATCGCGCCCGAGGATAGCTCCCGATCCCACACAAGGCGAAGGATCCGGCGACGACGAGCGCTGGCCACTGCCCGGAGCACAACGTCCTCCACGGATCCATTCAACCATCGACCTGAAGGTTGCGTCTAATTAAGCAGCGATCTATGCTCCGGATCGTCGAGCTTCGGGTTCGGGGTGTCCAACGGAGCCCGACGCGACCCTCGGCTCGGGGCCCAGCCACACCCGCGGCTTGGCCGATTGCTCACCGCTCCGGACTGGGTGGTCTTCGACAACTACATGGACACAGCGACATCGCTCTGGCGCATCCCTCCATCCCCTGGGCGAGTGTCGACTGCGTGACTGGAGGAGACATGGCGACGACCGGCACAAGCGACCCACAGGCTGGCCGAGCTGCTGCCCCGGCCCCAGACAAAGGGGGACAGGACAGATGAGACGACTGGAGGCGGCCTATCACTCGACTCGCCATCGCATCGTCGATCTCCTCGCCGAAGTCGACACGGGGCGGGATCCGAAGCGGGTCGCCGTGCCAGCATGCCCAGAGTGGTCGGTGCACGGCGTGATCAGCCACGTCACCGGCCTCTGCGCCGACGTGCTGTGCGGCAACATCGCCGGTGCCGCCAAACCCGAGTGGACGACCACCCAAGTCGCCACCAGGCGAGACCTGTCAACCGCTCAAGTCCTCGATGAGTGGGATCACAACGGCCCCAACCTCGCCGCCTTGCTCGACGACTTCCCCGGCCGCTATGGGCATCAGGTGCTCGCCGACCTCGGTGTGCACGAACATGACCTGCGCGGGGCCCTCGGACGCCCGGCCGCCAGAGACAGCGAGGCTGTTCACCACGCACTCGAGTTCATCGTCACGACGCTCCTGGATGCCGGAGCGACCGCCCTCGGTCTCGGACCCGTCGAGATCCGCACCGAGGACGGGCGCTGGGTGGTGGGCACTGGAGATCCTCGGCGTGGCGATGCGCAAGCCGCCTTCGCCACCGCCGTGGCGTCTTTGCCACCCGCTGAACGCCCGTCTCGACCTCCTGTCATCGCCAGCCTCGACGTGTCTGGCTTTGAGCTGTTCCGGGCGGCCACCGGGCGCCGTAGCAGAGCCCAGATTCGCCGCTACTGCTGGACCGCCGACCCTGATGGTTACCTGGAGTTGTTCGACCTGTGGCCGTTTCGCCTCCGCGACGATGACCTCGTGGAGTGATCGCCTTCCCGCCCGAGCGGCTCCTCGAGCTTTTCTAAGCAGCCGGCGACGAGGGCCACCGTCATGTTCGGGGCGGGTCGGGAATCGGCAGCGGGCACGAGCCACCCAGGGAGTCCGTTGTGGCGGCATCGAGGTCCGTGCGAAAGGTGGCGTGGAACCGGTTGATCAGGTTCGCAAGCCCCACCGTAAAGCACAGCTCCATCAGCTGCTGGGTGGAGAGGAACTTGGACAGGTCGGCATACAGCGCATCATCGATGGGCTGACTGCGCGTCGAGGTCCGCGCATAGCGGACGATTGCCTGCTCCTCGTCGGAGTAGACCTCGGAGGGCAGGGGGTCATGGGCAATGTGGGCCAGCTTGGCGTCGTCCAGTCCGGCGCTCCGACCGAGCACCACGTGGGTGGGGACTCAGTAATGGCAGTCGTTGGCGACCGAGGCGCCGAGGTAGGCGAGCTCCCGCTGACCCGGTGACAAGGTGTTGTTGGCATAGGCAACGCTGAGAAACGCTGCCAAGGACTGCAACGCCTCCGGGTGGTTGGCCACCGCCTGCAGGACGGCGAAGTCCCGGCCGGTGGCTGCACGCATCATCCGCAAGAGCTCGGCGGCACTCGGGTCGGCGCCTGGATCATCAGGATCGACCAACGGCAGTCGCCCCATCTCAGTTGGCCTGCCTGGGACAGGGCATGCTCAGCCCGCCCGGTGAGGCACAACACGTGTCGAATAGCCCTCGGCGGATCATCGATTGTGGCCCCTCGTTTGCCGTCCGATGGAGACAGTGCAACAGACCTTCTCTAAGGAGGCGAGCTCACTGGCGACCGGAGACATGACGGGTTGTGTTGCGCCGTCGGCACGAGGTTACCGTCGTAGCTCCCTGCCGGGAGAACGGCCGTTGTTCCAGTGTGAGCCTGACCTCGGGATCGGGACCTGAGCAAGTAGCTCGGCGACGGCTCCGAACCGACCCTGCGCGGCCACAGCGTGAAGGCCAAAAGCACGACCAGCGGTCCGGTACCGGGATCGGTGCCTTGACCGGTCATGACGGCTCCAAGGTCTTGTCCGACGAGCCAGCAGGCCACAGCAGCGATGATCCCCACGCCGAGGGCCACTCGTTGAGGCGTCGGCCAGAGTACCCCCCAGCCCACAGCGACCGCGATGAGGCCAATTGAGGCGGCGAAGAGCGCGCCGTGTCCGGCGACGAGGTGACCGGCGGCATGGTTGAGCGCGGCCAAGCCCTGCGGCTCCCCATCAGCTCCGTTGGCCAGCTGGGCGCTTGGCACGGAGCTGGCGTGGTTGACGACTTCGAGCTCCAGGAGGGCTCCTCCGGTCCATAGTGCGGTCCATGCCCACCTCGAGAGCCGAGGCCCGAGCGGTCCCGAGTCAGCGACTGCCGGCCCTTCTTTCCTCGAGCCCGGCCAGAGGAAGACGGCTGCGACGCCGTACAGCAGAGCCGCTCCCGGCGCGCCGGTCACCAGGCTGGTCCCGCTCATGAACATGCCACCGAGGCCCTCTCCCACTACCCACACCCCGAGGGCCCAGACGATGGATGCGCCTCGAGCAAGATTGGCGGACCTTCGCCACAAGAGGCCCAGTCCCAGGGTCACCTGGAAGGAGGCGAAGGCGGCGTTCCAGGCGACGGGGTGGGCGCTCAGCATCTTGGCCACGTGGAAGTCGAGCGTCGCCACCGCCCCTGGCAGGCCCATGTTCGCCATGCCCAGGATGTCCTTGAAGAAGGCGTCGCTGAACATGTAGGGCTGGAACTGCAGGGCACCGTCGAGCAGCCAGAGGAGCCCGAGGGCGATCTCGAGGCGACGACGCGTGATGAGCGGGCCTCGGGTCGGCAATGTCGTCAGCTCAGTAGCCTCCGCCCGAGCCCCCGCCGCCGCTCGTGCTCGGTGCGGAGCTGGTGCTCGGTGCGCTGCCGGTGGTCCCTGACCCGCCGGTCGAGCCGGAGCTCGCGCCACCGACGTTCATCGTGAGATCCATGCCCAGGCCCTTGTGGCCGTCGACTGGACAGAAGACGTCGTAGCTACCGTTCTGCAGGTTGACGCTCAGGTTCGCCGACTGGCCCGGCTGTATCACTGCCGTCTTCTGTCCGGCCACGCCGGGACCGTTGATCTCCAGGGCGTGGGTCACCTTGCCGTTGTTGGTCGCCACGAAGGTATAGGTGCCCGGAGTCAGGTTCTGGGGGGACAGGGCGATGCGGAAGTCGGTCAGGGATGCCATCACCTGGGTCGGTGACCCTGGCTGGCTGGTCTGGCCGGAAGCCTGGGTTGACGGCGAGGTCGATTTGGTCGCAGTGCTGGATGAGCCACCGCCGCAGGCCGCGGCGACGAGGACGACGACAGAACCGGCTCCGAGGGTCATGACCAGCGGATGGCGGAATCTGCTGTGTCGCTCTGCGACCCCTTCGGAACCATCTCGAACACGACCGGCTCGAACACGACCAGTCAGCATCTTCACCTCCGATTGGGACGGTTGATCCTTCTCGGGGACCTACGACGGAGAGGGGCGAAGGGATTGCCCAAATTGAGATGCCCTACGAGCCCGGATGGCCGCGCCGCATCTGTGGCGTCGCCTGAGCTGCCTCACCGAGCTGGCGGTGCCACTCACGGAACCCGAAGCGACGCTACGCCACCTCGAATCGGCTCTTGCGTCCATCGCGGCCGCGTTTGCGCGCCTGACGAGATCCAACTTCCTCTATTACCTCGTTCGAGTGCTCGACATCGAACTCGTTCCCACTCGCTCGAAGTTCAGCAAGCAACTCGACGAGCTGGCTGCGCTTCGGCTCGGACAGGCCGATTCCTTCGTACACGGTCGAGTTCAGGTCTCGAGTCGCGTCGGTGGCGACTCTCTCGCCGCGTGGAGTGATCACGGCGAGGGTGGTACGGGCATCCGACGCATGCGGCACACGACGAACGAGCTTCTTGTCCTCGAGCCGGTCGATGATGTTCGTGACCGTGGCCGGCGGGATGCGAAGGGTCTTGCTGATCCAGCTGAGGGTGAGGGAGGACTCCGGGTCCGTTGCCAGCCAGGCGAGCACCTCGTACCGGGCGAATGTGAGATCGTGGGCCCTCATCACGCTGTTCACCTGGTCGTTGAGAAGCTGGTAGGAGCGGAGGATCGCGGTGAACACGGACATTCCGGAGGCAGCCTGGGGATCCCAGCGCTCCAGCCACACGCGACGGGACGCTTCGACGACGTCGAACGGAGCCGCTTGGAAACCCATACCGGAAGGATAAGGCCTTCGCGGCCCACTGTCAGGTGTCCTAGACGAGCGAGCCACCGATGATCCCGCTGGCTTCGAGCGCTGCGATCTCCGACCGGGTAAGGCCGAGCTCGCCGAGGAGCTCCGCGTTGTGCTCACCCAGCAGCGGGGCGTGCCGTCTGTGGAATCGTTCCGGGCCGCTCGAGAACCTCATTGGAAGGGTGCTGTAGCGAGAGCGCCCAATCACCGGATGGTGCACATCCTCGAAAAAGTTGCGGAATGCGAGCTGCGGTAGGTCGGGTTGGCGGTGGGGTTGCTCGACCTTGCCGACGGGCACGCCGGCATCCCACAGACGTTCGACGACCTCGTCTGCCGACCGGGCTCGGCACCACTCCTGAAGGAATGCGTCAATGCGGTCGTGCTCCCGTACCCTCCCCGGCGCGGTCGCGAGCACGGGGTCGGCGAACAGGTCCGGCTCGTCCAACGCACAGCGGAGGGATACCCATTGCTCGTCGGTCGCGACCGCGATCGCTACCCAGCAGTCGTCCCTGCCGTATTCGTCGGGGCCAGCGACCTGGTAGAGGTTCTGCGGCGCCGCGCAAGGCCCGCGATTGCCAGCACGGGCAAGAAGCGCCCCGTAGGCGGAGTGCTCGATGGCCTGCTCCGCGGCGACGTTGACCGCCGCATCGACCATGGCTGTTTCGACGAGGCCGCCTTCGCCCGTCCTCTGGCGGTGCTCGAGCGCAAGCATCAGGCCGAACAGCGCGTGGAGCCCAGCGTTGGGATCACCTACGCAGTACGGCTCCCACGGCGGGAGATCCGGGTGCCCGGTGAGCGAGGTGAGTCCCGAAGCATCCTCGATCACGAACGCGAACGCAGACAGCTCGCGCCACGGCCCGTCAAGCCCGAAACCCGGCATCCGCAGGAGGACGAGATCGGGTCGCTCCGCCCGGAGCGTCTCGTAGTCGAGACCCAGCTCGTCGAGCACGCGTGGCGTATAGTTCTCGACGACCACATCGCACGTTCCGATGATTCGTCGCAATAGATCGATGCCCTGGGGATCGCGGAGGTCGATCGTCATGCTCTTCTTGTTCGTGTTGAGGGCGGCAAAGATGGGCCCTCGTTCCCAGAACTGCTCCTCCGTCTGGGGCACCCCGCCGACCAGACGAGCTCCGTCCGGCCGGGTCGACGATTCGAGGTGGATCACTTCTGCGCCGAGGAGCGCGAGCAAGTGGCCCGTGAGCGGACCCGCCCAATAGGCGGTCATGTCCAGGACACGCAGCCCCAGGAACGGAAGCGCCGCTGGCGCAGCGGCCGTGCGGGCGGGAGAACGTGCTTCGCGTTGCAGAGCCGCGTCGATCGAGTGCTCGCCGAGCCGAGGGGCCGGTTCGGGTGGCCGAAGGGGTGCCGCCCCGAGCCGGAAAGGTGGACGCGGATTCGCGGTCCCGTCCCGGGGGTTCGCGATGAACGTACCCCGCTGTTGGAAGTGCTCGAACGTCGTGACGTTCGAGCCGTTCGCGATCGGTGCATTGGGGATTCGAAAGGCCGACGCGAGGTCGAGCACCTCCCCGACAGTGTGCTCTGCGATCCACGCATCGATGACCGGCGCCAACGCCGTGCGGTTGACAAAGAGCTTGGGATCGTCCATCCACTCGGGGTGTTCGACCATCGCGCAGAAGTCGAGCCACTGTTGCCCGGTCCCGCACCCCAGCCCCACCATCCCATCGCGTGCTGCCCCGACGCCCGGAGTCGGGACGAACCGGCGTTTCCGCATCGGTCGTCCGAGTTGGTCGTGGAACGTCACCGGGTAGTACGTGAGGCACATCGCCAACGCCTCGACCATGGACACGTCGACGAGCTCGCCGTCCGACTGTTTGCGCCGAGTTGCCGCCAGGGTCCCGATCGCGCCGAAGACACCGGAGAGCCATTCGCCTATCTGGCCACCGACGGACACCGGCGCACGGTCTGGTCTTCCCCGCGCAAGTCCGACGATTGCTCCCGACCACGCTTGCAGCGTGAACTCAGTGGCGGCTCGATCGCTCCAGGGGCCTCCGAGTCCGAATGGAGAGATCGACGTCACGATCAGGTGCGCATGTGCACGGTGGACCTCGCGGGGATCGAGCGTCGGGTGCTCCGCCACCGGAGAGCCACGGGACCAGACCACCGCATCCGCCGATGCGAGCAGCCTGTGCAGCGATACGAGATCGTCCGCGCTATTGCTATCGACGACGACGCTCTGCTTCGATGCATTGAGAAAGTTGAAGAGCGCACCGTCGGCGTTGGGTGAGATCATCGCGCCGGAGGCCGACCATCGGCGAAGCGGGTCGCCGTCCGGCGACTCGACCTTGATGACCTCGGCGCCGCCGTCGGCGAGCAGCTTCGTGCAGTACGCGCCCCCGATCCACGTCGAGAGATCGATCACGCGGAGCCCGTTGAGCGGTGGCGCTGCCGGCGTGTCGTTCAGGGAGTCGGTGTGTGGTTGCGTCACCGTCAGTCGGTTTCGGGGCGTCGGCGACCGGAGCCGCTCAACCGCCACTCAGGGGGGAACCCGCTGTCGTTGTCCTTCACCGCGACGTTCAGACCGGCGTCCATCGTCTCCATGCTCAGCGTTGCTCGCTTGCCGTCGTCGTCATCCCGGAGTATCCCGCCCATTGACTCGAGCCACGCACTGAGAAGGCTGCCCATGTACTCGCCCTGGTGCTGCTTCATCACCTCGAAGAACACCTTCTGCATGAACACGGTGTCGGTAGGGCGCGTGCGGGCGCAGGCGAGTGCGTACTTCTCCACCTCCCCTTCGAGGTCGTCGCGGGGAACGACGCTGTTCACGAAGTTGCAGTCATACATCTGCTCCGCCGTGAAGGGCCGGCCGGTGAACACCATCTCCTGGAACTTGCGCAGACCCATCGTCATCGCCCATTGCCACATGCGCGGTGCGTAGCCGACATAGCGGAAGGCCGGATGGCCGAAGAGGGCATCGTCGGACGAGATCACGAGGTCGGCATCGCCGGCCTGGTAGAAGTGCCAGCCGTAGCAGTAGCCCTTGACCTCGAGGATGCTGATCTTCTTGAAGTCCTGGAGGCTGCGGCACCCCGATCCCGTATTGCCGTACCAGTGCAGGAGCGACGCCCCAGCGCGGTACGAGCGCGAACTGGGCATCGTGACGTCGTCGTCATCCTCGAGCCCGAATTCCTCGCGCAGTGCCACACCCCTGGCCTGCTTCGCCATGAGCTCGTCGAGATCGGCACCGGTTCCGAGGTGATCGCCGATGCCACGCACGACGAGGACCTTGACGTCGTCGTCGATGCTCGCCTTGAACAGGAGGTCCGCGTATCGCCTGCGAGCCGCGATCGTCGGAATGTTGAGCTGATCGGGGCGGTTGAGGGTGATGGTCGCGATACGGGTGCTCGGATCCTTCTCGTAGAGGATGATCTCCTCGGGCGGTGGAACATCGGCTTCGGTCACGTCACAGGCTCCTTACCTCGCGGAACGGGTTCGTCGAGAGCAGCTCCGGCCCGGTCGCCGTAACGACGAGCGGCTCCTGGCCGTACATGGCGCCGACACCCTCCTTCCAGACGTATGCGGTCAGCGCCAGCACCATGCCTTCCTCGAACCGCTGCTCGGCAGCCGTGCGCGGTAGCGCGTGGGTCACGAGGGGAAGGTCGAACCCGAGTCCCAACCCTCGCGCCACCGGCATCGGGGGTGGCGGGATCCCCGCGCCCTCATATGCCTCGAGGAGGCCGGTCAGGGGCGAGCCAGACCGGCATGCAGCGAGGAGCCGGCCCCACAGCTCGTTCCAGCGCCGGGAAAGCTCACGGTCGATGGCGACATCGCCGATCGAATACGTACGGCCGAGCTCTCCGACGTACCCGCCCAGGATCACCCCGGCCTCGAACGCCACCAAGTCGTCCGGCTTGACCGGCGCGTCTCGACTCGACCGATGCCATGGATGCTCCCGCGACGTGATCCAGGCCACGTCCTGCGTTGCGGGGGTGGTAACGCCTGCCGACGCCATTGCCTCCATGAACACCCCCGTAAGCTGGCGCTCCGTGACCCCTGGCGCCAGCGCCGACAGGGTCTCGCCCAGCGAGCCTTCAGCGACGCCGACCGATGCACGGATGGCGTCGACTTCCTCGGGAGTCTTGATGCAGCGGGCCCTGCGCAGCAGCGGCTCGCCGTCGATGAGCTCGGCCGACGGGAACGCCTTCGGCAGAAGCTGAGCGGAAGACGGCGCCAGGGCGTCGGTGGCAATGGTCCGAGTGGTCGCGGCATTCTCGATGCCCTGGAGCGCCTTCAGGAAATTCATGGCGTTGAACGAGATCCCGTACAGGTTCTCGTGTGGGATGTCGTCCGGGACCCCTTCGTCCCAGGTGCTCAGCAGGTGGACCGACCCGGTCGCCCGCACGAGCACGCAGCCGGGGCCGAAGGCGCGCGAGCCGGCCGTCCACAGCCGTGGTGCACCCGACACATAGCGCGCGTTCCCTTCCCTTCCGACGACAAGCAGATCGACGCCCGCCGCCTCCATCTCGGCGAGCACGCGCGCCCGGCGGGCGAGCCGGAGGGCCGTGTCGTCAGGGAGAACTCCTGTGACACTCACTCGGTGCTCAGAAAGGATCGTAAGGGTAGTCGGTCATTGGCTCCCACCCGTCCTCGGTGATGAGGAGCACCTCCTCGGAACGGTAGCCAGCAGCGCCGTCCTCCCAGACGATGGGTTCGAGCACCAGGACCATTCCCTCGGCGAGGACGAGCGTCGCGTCGAACGCCTCGCCGATGTCACTCCCGACATACGGCATCTCGGCACTATCGATGCCGAGACCGTGACCGAGGTAGAAGTGGGGCATCCACGGCTTTATCCCACCGGCGGCATTCATCGCGGCAGCCGTCAGGTCGGCGGCGGTTGCTCCAGCACGGGTGACGGAGAGGACGGCGTCCATGATCGCTCGCCACCGTTCGAACTGGGCGCGCTGCCGAGCGTCCGGCTCGCGTCCCACGATCCACGTGCGACCGAAGTCGGAGTGGAACCCCGCGTAGCTGATCCCCGTGTCGACCCAGAGGACATCGCCCTCTTCGAGCTCTCGCTCGGTCGAGAGCAGCGGGCACGCGAGACCACCGGTGGTCGTCCATGGCCCGTCGGCGATGCGAGAGGGCATTACCTGCCAGATCGGGTCGAGGATGTTGGCATCCGCACCCGCGTCGAAGATTGTGCGCAGGAACGCCGCAGTGAGGTCGGTCTGACGGACGCCGGGCGCGAGGCGCGCCTGCACTTCGGCGATTGCACATTCGGTGATCCGCAGGCCCTCGCGCATGCACGACAGCTCGTCCGGTGTCTTTGTCGCCTTGACCCTGCTGATCACTCGTCCCCCGTCGACCGGTGCGTCGGGCGCGAACAGGATCGACCGCTCGCGGCGCAGCGCGTTGGTCCACTCGTCGATCGCGATCACAGCGTTGTGCGGCACGAGATCGGCCATGTGCTGCGCGAACAGCTGCACACCCTCGTCGAAGTCGAGATACACGGGACCATGGATGTGATCGGCCGGCAGGTCGGAGCGGAGGCGATCGTCCTCCCGCACGGGGGAGAAGAGGTGCGGCCACTCGTCGTCTCCGAGGACAAGCGCGACCGGTTGCTCGAAGTTCGCCCGGCCCGAGTCGGCGAGAGGCCAGATCGCGCCGGTCGCGTAGGCGACGTTGGTGTTGCCGAGCAGCAGGAGTACGTCGAGGCCCTGCTCCCGCATCACAGCGCGAACTCGGCCCAACCGCTCCCGGTGCATTCGAGCCAGATCCGCGCTCGGCGGGATCCGCGTCGGAGACTCGGATGCCATCAGCCCCGCGGGCAATAGTCCAGTCCGAGATAGCGCTTGATGTTGGCGTCGACGATGTCGGCCGCCACCTCGGGACCCACTGCGTCCACGACCGTCCCGAGGGACTCGTCGCTGTACCCGTAGGTGCTCTCGTTGTGAGGGAAGTCGGTGGACCACATCACCCGCTCGACGCCAATCTGGTCGACCAGCTCGAGCCCGAGCGAGTCGACCACGAATGATGCGAACATGTGCTTGTCCCAGTAGTACACCGGCTCGTGCTGCACCTTCAGGTTGGCGAGATGCTGAAACGAGGCCATGACGTGCTCCGCGTCCTGGAGGGCCGAGGGCACCCAGTTGATCCCGCCCTCGAACCACCCGACGCGAAGTCCGGGGTGTCGGTCGAGGATGCCGCCGAAGATGTACTTGCCGAAGGTGTCGCGGAACGGTGCCATGGACTGGAGCATCCCGACGCTGACCGCGTTGAACTCGTTCGGCGTCGCGGGCGGGTTCTCGCCGATGTGATGCGAGACCGGGACCTGGGCCTCCTCGATCGCCTCCCAGACGCCCCGCATCGCGGTGCTCGCGTAGTCAATCGGGTGCTTCTCCTGGTCCTTGCCCGGCGAAAGCGGCATGAGGAACGTCTTCAGCCCAAGCGCCTTCAGCTCGTTCACCGTCCGCCGAGCCCCCTCCGCGTCCCACCAGTTGATCAGGCCAACCCCGAAGATCCGGTTGCTCGATCGCTCCTGGACCTCCGCTATGTGCTCGTTATAGATCCGGAAGCAGAGCTCGCGGACCTCTCTGTCCGGCCATCCGAACAAGGCGAGAAGGGAGTTCGGGAACGCGAGCTCCTTGGAGATGCCCTCCGACTCGAGCGCCGCCAACCGCGCGTCGACGTCGCCGGTGTGGGACCCGGGCACAGGGTCGTACTGTGTCAGCACCTCGATGAACTCGGGCACGAGGATCGACTTCCCGTCCAGTCCGATCACCCACCCGCCATCGACATTCATGACGCGTGGCGCGCGCTCCTTCATGCTGTCGGGAAAGCGTTCGTAGAAGATGTCCTCGGCCAACGAGATGTGGTCGTCGGCAGAGAACACCTCGGTCCCGGCGGGCAGCCCGTGGTCAACGAGTCGACCGGGACGTCGATCCTTTGGCGCGCCGAGACCTTCGGATGGGTACGTCAGCGTCCTGGAGCTCGCGATCATCTGCCCCGCTTTCGCTCTTCGACGGGTCCCGGCAGATTACTACGGCGTCGTAGCAATCGTCAACAGACCCTGCTAGCTTGCGTCGAGTCTGAAGTAGTTCGTGGGGAGGCCAGAGAGGCCATGACATGACGACGTGGGACTCCACCGTCGATCTCGTGATCGTCGGGTCCGGCGGAGGAGGCATGGTCGCCGCGTTGACCGCGGCCGACGCTGGGGCGAGCGTGGTGGTGCTCGAGAAGCAGGAGCGGGTCGGCGGCTCGACTGCCATGTCCGGCGGGATCGTCTGGGTGCCGAACAACCCGGTGATGCGAGCAGAGGGGGTGCCGGACTCCTACGAAGACGCCATGGCCCACTTCGAAGCCGTGGTAGGCGACGTCGGACCGGGCTCCTCGTTGGAGCGTCGACACGCGTTCCTGACGGCGGGTCCGGAGATGATCTCGTTCCTCCAGGAACGCGGCGTTCGCTTCGTCCACTGCCCCGGCTACAGCGACTACTACTCGAGTGCAAAGGGTGGCCACGACGTGGGGCGGGGGATCGAGCCCGTGCCGTTCGACGGTCGAATGCTGGGTGAATGGCTCGGGAAGCTGCAGCCCGGGCTGGCCCAGAGCCTCGGTCTCGCCGTGATGACGAACGAGGCACGTTCCCTCTCCCATTACAACCGGAGCATCCGGGCCTTCGCGGTCTCCGGGCGCGTTGTGCTGCGAACCTATGCCGCTCGACTCCGACGCCAGGCACTGCTGACGAACGGTGCCTCGCTGATCGCCCAGATCCTGAACATCACGATCGCCCGTCGCCTCCCGGTCTGGACAGCAGCACCGCTCGATGACCTGATCGCCGAGGACGGTCGCGTCGTCGGCGTTCGTACCGTTCGAGCAGGAGCTCCCATGCTGATCCGCGCCCGTCAGGGGGTGCTGCTCGCCGCCGGCGGCTTTGCCCATAACCGCGAGATGCGCGAGCAGTACGGGGGCGATCAACCGAACAGGGCGAGGTGGTCCATCTCGAACCCGGGCGACACCGGCGAGGTGCTCCAGGCTGCCGTGCAACTCGGCGCGAAGACCGACCTGATGGACGAAGCGTGGTGGCTGCCATCTCCCCGAACGGGGAGATTCGGGCAATCGACCCTCGATCAGGCGCGTCAACGCCCTCGTACGATCTACGTCGATGCAGCCGGGCAGCGCTTCGTGAACGAGTCGAACTCGTACATGGAGGTGGGCAAGGCGATGTACGCGCGCGACAAGACGAGCCGGGCGGTCCCCTGCTGGCTGATCTTCGACGATCGTTATCGAAAGCGCTACGCGCACCAGCGCTCCAGCCCCGGTCGGTTCCCGCGCAAGCTGCTCGAGAGCGGGATGCTGAAGCAGGCATGGACCCTCGACGATCTCGCCCATATTTGTGGCGTCGACTCGTCGGGTCTGTCCAGCACCGTGGAACGATTCAATGGGAACGTGGCGAGGGGCATCGACCCCGATTACGGGCGAGGCGAGTCCGCCTACAACCGGGCGCTGGGCGATCCCAATCACAAGGTGCATCCCTGCCTCGGGCCGATCGACGAAGCCCCGTACTACGCCGTCCAGGTCGTGCCGGGTGACATCGGCACCTGCGGTGGTCTCGTCACCAACGAACACGCTCAGGTGGTCGACCAAGACGACCGGCAGATCGAGGGTCTATACGCCACTGGCAACGGCACCGCCACCGTCATGGGTCGTCACTACCTCGGACCCGGGGCGAGCATTGCCAACACGATGGTCTTCGGGTACGTCGCCGCTCGCCACGCCACCCGAGGGCACCGCACCGGCTCATGAAGCGGATTGAGAGTAACCATGAGTGAGCTCGAGAACGCCAACTTCTTCACCGACCGATCAATTCAAGATGACCCCTACCCCTACTTCGATTGGGTGCGGGAGCAGGGCCCGGTATGGCGGGACGCTCGTTACGGCCTGTTCGTGATCACGGGTCATGAGGAGGCGATGGCGGTTTATGCGGACCCCGCGTCGTTTCCACCGAATGACCCGCCGTCGGGGACGTTCTCATCGTGCAACGTGGTGAGCGGGCCCTTCGTCAAATTCTCCGCGCCGGTGGTGGGCGACGACATCAGTGACATCATCCTGAAATACCGGCACGAGCTGCCCTTCAGCGACCAGCTCCCTTCGTTCGACGCGCCGGGCCACACGGCGCATCGCCACCTGCTGTTGGGGCTCATCACGCCGAAGCGGCTGAAGGAGAACGAGGAATTCATGTGGCTATTCGCCGACCGCCTCATCGATGGGTTCGCCGATGAGGGATCGTGCGAGGTGATCGGCGCCTACGCGGAGCCCTTCACCCTCACCGTCATCGCCGACCTCGAGGGCGTACCCGAGTCCGATCACTCCCTCTTTCGGGATCAGCTGTCGACGGTTCACCAGGAGGAGATCGCTCACAAGCCGCTCGAGTTCCTCTACGCACGATTTAGCGAGTACATCGAGGATCGCCGCCAGAAGCCTCGAAAAGATGTACTGACCGGCCTGGCCGCCGCGACGTTCCCGGACGGCTCGACGCCGGAAGTGAAGGACGCTGCGCTCATTGCCGCCAACCTCTTCGCCGGCGGTCAGGAGACGACGGTGCGGCTGCTCTCCTTCGCGCTCCGGATGCTGGGCGAGCGGCCCGACTTGCAGAAGCTCGTCCGTGACGATCGTGACCGCATCCCCAACTTCATCGAGGAGACGCTTCGGCTCGAGAGCCCTCTCCGAACGCAGTTCCGAATGGCACGCGTCCCCACCAAGCTCGCCGGCGTCGACATCCCCGCAGGCGGAACGGTCATGCTCGTGCCCGGTGCCTGCAACCGTGATCCTCGAGTGTTCGAGAACCCGTACGAGTTCGACATCAACCGTGCGAACGCCCGACAGCACATCGCCTTTGGGCATGGCAACCACACCTGTGCGGGGGCGCCGCTCGCCCGGGCCGAGGGTCGGGTGACGATCAACCGCTTCCTCGATCGGACAACAGACATCACGATTTCCGACGAGCACCATGGTCCGGCAGGCGCTCGACAGTACGACTACCTGCCGACCTTCTTCCTCCGTGGCCTCGAATACCTTCACCTGGACCTGGCCCCGTGAGCTGACGGCGCGGCCAAGAATCGCCCAGGTTCACGACGAACTGGGTGACGAGCCCTCCGGCGGATTCGCCGTCGACATGATCAGCTTTGTCTGCGCATACGGCGGTCCGGCGGTCGTACCGCCGTCGATCGGGAACACGATCCCGGTGACCTGCGCGGCGCGCTCGCTGGCAAGGAACACCACGGCGTTGGCGACGTCTTCGGACCGCGCCTCTCGTTCGAGCGGTTGCATGTAGCGCAGCACCGGCCCCATCTCGTACGTGGTGATGCCCGTGCGGATGTGCGCCGGTGTGAGACAGTTGACCCGAATGCCGTAAGGGGCGAGGTCGATGGCCATGCACTTGGTGACATGGGCCACGGCTGCCTTCGAGGCCCGGTAGGAGATCATGCCGGCGCCCGCGTTGACGGCAGCGATGGAAGCGTTGTTGATGATCGATCCACCGCCGTTGTCCTTCATGTACCGCGCCGCGCGTTGCGAGCCGGCGAGCACCCCGAAGAGGTTCACACTCATGATGCGGGAGAAGTCCTCGAGATCGTCCGGCAGGAACCGCTTGAGCGGGCTACCGATTCCCGCGTTGTTGAACATGATGTCGAGGCCGCCGAAGCGTTCGACGGCGAAGTCCACCAGTGCCTGCACCTGGTCCGCATCGCTCACATCGGTCTGCCAGAAGGCGGCACCGTCACCGATTCGCGAGGCGACCTCGTGGCCTCGGTCCTCGTCGAGGTCCGCGATGACGACGCTCGCTCCCTCGGCCGCGAGCAGCTCGGCGGTCGCCTGACCGATGCCGGCCGCACCACCCGTCACGATCGCTACGTTTCCGGCGAGCTCCTGCAACCTCATGCCGCGATCATACGGTCTCGCAGCCTGCCTGCTCGCCAGCCGCGCTACGTGAGCTCGACCACACCTACGCCGGATAGGGCCGACACGGCTCGTTTCGCAGGCTCGGGCACGGTGGCAGACCGGTCGGCACGCTCACGCCTGGGACGACCGGGAGGATGAGGCCAGACGGCATGTTCTTGGAGAACGCGATCGAGACCGTCGCCGTGCCCGTCGGGGGTTCGGTCTGACCGAAGGACCACACCGGCTGGGTGCCGTTCGGGGCGGCGATCGTCACCCGCATGCGCGACCCGGCGCGGTACACGTGCCCCTCGTAGTAGAGCGGGATCACGACCTCGACGAATTGTCCCTGCGGCATCGGCCGCGCATCAGCGGCTCTCATGCTGAGCACGGGCTCGAGCAGGGTGCTCTTCTGGTCGAGCAGGTTGTTCTGGGTGTGGTCGAGCTTGCGCTCGCTGGCCCGCAACCAGCCGTTCTGGACGAAGCTCTCCTTGCCGTCCGGGCGAACCTCGCTGACCGTCGCCTGGAGGTCGACGTCGGGCGTCGACGAGCGGACCCAGAGGTGGACCGCTCCTGCCCCGATGACGGCCGTGTTCGTGGTCAGCGGCGCCGAGACGTAAGAAAGGGAGGTGTCGGGCGGGTTCTGGTTCCAGTTCCACTGCCAGGCCGAGGCGTTTGCCCACAGGCCGCCCCCGCCGGTGTTGGCCGAGTAGTCGGTAGGTGGGAGGGCGTTGGCGTTCGACGTGTACGAGTTGACGCCACTGCTCGTGGGCGGCAGCTCCCCCAGAGTGCTGGCGGGCTGGAGATACCACTGGCGGGCGGTAGTGCCAGGGATCGGGAACGACGAGAACGATTGCTCGAAGGCCGGATAGGGGTCGCCCGGCGTCGAGGTGCCGATCGGCGACTTGCCAGCGCCGTTGTCGAAGAGCACCCGGATCTCGGGGAGATCCTTGTAGGCGGCCAGGGCCGCCGAGTAGGTGGGGATCGTCTGGATCGGGTCAAGTGGCAGCAAGACCGGGTTGTTGACCCCCATCGCCTGTTGGTAGATGACCGGGGCGGCGACCCGGCTGGCCGCTTGGTTCACGATCGGCGCCTTATGGGCGACGAACAGCTCGAGGAAGTCGTACCAGCGGTTGAACGTAGACGGATCGAGCGAGTCGACGTGGGCGCCGTTCGTGAACGTGAACCACTTCTGATTCGTTCCGGTGAAGTGCGCGGCGAGATCAGGACAGTGCCCGCCCGTCTGCTCGTCCTCCCATTGGCAGGCCATGAACGTGGGCACCTTGATCTTGTTGACGAAGGTGATCGGGTCGAGCGGGTCCGCCACCTCGGGGATGTAGTGGGCGTTGGCCCGGATCTTCGCCAGCAGGTCGGTGGCCTCCCCGTGGAGGACCTGGTTCTGTTTGCAGGTCTGATCGCCCTGCTGGATCCGCTGGTAGGCCCAGCTCTGGCCGCCGTTGGGGCCGGCCGGGAGGGCCTCGTTCTGGCGCTGCTCCGCCCAGTCCACCGCGAAGCCGGTGTTGAGGATGCCGCCGGGGTACAGCGTCGTCGCCGTGGCGTCGATCGTCGACAGCGGTGAGATCGCTTCCAGGTCCGGCGGGTCGAGCTGCGCCGTGAACAGCTGGCTGATTGCGCCGTAGGAGATGCCCATCATGCCGACCTTGTTGCCGAGGACCCAGGGCTGGTGTGCGATCGTCTCGATCACGTCGTATCCGTCCAGGTTCTGCAGCTGCTCGAAGAAGTCGTACGCGCCACCGGAGCAGCCCGTGCCGCGCATGTTCACGTCGACGACTGCGAAGCCCATCAGGTTGGCGAGCACGGCGATGCCGTTCGTCGGGCCGGCCGGATCCGCGTACCCATAGCCCGAGTACTCGATCAGGGTGGGATACGGCGGGGCGTAATCGGGGCCGTTCGGGACGGGGAAGCCGGCCGGCAGCCCCGGCAGGCCCGCGGGGCTGGTCGGTGGGTGCACGTCGATCGCCAGCTGGGTGCCGTCGCGAGTCGCGAGATAGGTGTAGCCGCTGTCCGGGATCGTCTGGTTGTAGATCCCCGGGTCCCAGGGCGCCGGACGAGTGGACTGCACCGTCAGTGGCCCCGACTCCGCTCCGTTCGGGTACAGGCGCACCCGGTAGCCGCTGCCCGGGGGCACGTTGCGGAACACAAGTCCGCCGAGAGAGTCGGCGTGCTGGGTGTAGAGCGTCTTTCCACCAGACGTGACGAGCGACATCTGCGCGCTGGGCGCCAGCCCGGTCACGTAGACCTGTTCCGCGCTGCCGTGGGCGCTGAAGGTCGGAGCCGGCGCCGTCGCTGCCGAGGCGCTCGCTGGTGAGGTGCCGGCAGTGGCCGTCAGACCGAGGGCGATCACCGCGGCCATCGAGATCGCACTTCGCATACGACCCCGGCTGCGATCCCGAGCCACCATAAGCGTGATCCTGCCCATCGTCGCTCCCAGCTAAGCGCGTTGCCCTTCCTAACCTGGTACTTCGCCGCCACCGAGCTGCATTCCTAGCGCCGGCTTCCAAGAGCTCGAGATTGATGACGTGCGCGTCAGATGCGCTCATCTCTCTTTGTTCGGTGCCCCCCTGCGCGCGACACTTGGCCCGAAAACCCGTGGTCGCTGATCCAGGAGGGACTAGAGCGATGACGCTCCGCACCAGGCTGCTGGCGGGGGCGGTCGTGGCGGGAGCTCCGTCACTGTACAAGGCCGCCGTTCGAACGCTGATTCGTCGGAACATTCAGGCTTTGAACAACGGAAACTACGGGCCCGCACTGGCAATGTTCGACGAAGAGGCGAAGCTCACGTTTCCCGGAGACAACTCATGGGCCCGTCAGTTTCGCGTCCCCCAGCCCGGTCGGGAGCCATCCCCGACTCACCGGGGCCGCGCCGAGATCGAGACTTTTCTGCGAACGTACGTCGACAACCGTATCCAGATGGAGGTCGAGGACATTCTCGTCAACGGCCCCCCGTGGGACACCCGGGTGGCCGTGCGGGTCCACGACTGGATCCCGGGCGCTGACGGCAGCGACGTCTACAACAACCGCGCCGTGCTCATGGTTCGCACGTCCTGGGGCAGGGTCCGGAGTCAGGAGGACTACGAGGACTCGGAGAGAGCTGCGGCGCTCGACCGTCACGTTGCCACTGTCGCCAGCGACGGCTCTTAGCCACCTCGGCATCGGCCGGTCCACGATGCCGGCGGCCGCTGGAGGAGCGACGTTCCCTGCTCTGTCGAACTCTGTACGGTAGCGTACAAAAGGTGTAACGTCGGGTGGCGAGCAAGGAGGCCGATCGTGAAACGGATCATTCGAACCACGAGGGCCGCGTTCCCGACGAAGCGCTGCCGGTTGCACAAGGAGCCGGTCGGTGCTTGACGACGCCTCTGCAGATCAGGTCCGGGAGTTGGCGATCGGGTCGCACGTGCTGGAGGCTCAGGTGCGGCGCGCCATTCTGGGCCAGCTCATGGCCCAGAGCAATCAGGTGGTCGGGGCCAAGGAGATCCTGGATCTGGCCGAGGCGTTCGCCTGGGTCACGAATCCGGGTCAAGCCCACGGCTGATCGGCTCCACCGACCTCCCCCGACCTCGCCGCGACCGCGCCATCACGGTCGAGCTTCATTGCCTTGACGTCGGAGGTGGTAGGGTAAAGGTTCGCCCCTCGGAGGGGTGTCCCCGCAGTTCTGCTGACGGACTGCCCTGTCGCCTCTTCTCGATTGACGATGAGGTCGCGTGCAGTATTCGGTTTCGATGTGTGGCGGGTCGCGGTGCGGCATCGTCCCGCTGTCACGGGGGAGCGCCGAGCTCTGGACGTGTTCCCGGACCGAATTGAGGTCTGTCGCCTCGCCGTGGTGTCAGGGCACCGTCTGGACCAAGCACCGCGCAGGCTTGCGGGTACGACAAGTGGCGCCGGGAGGCAGCAATGGACAACGACACATCCGCAGAAGTTGAGAAGGACACGTCTGGTCGCGATGACCAGGTCCTCGAGCTTCGCAACGCAGGGCAGTCGTTCGCTGCCATAGCCAAGACGGTCGGCTACGGGCGGGCATCGGAGACGAGAGAGGCATTCAATCGCGCACTACGACGTCGGCCCGTCGAGGTGCGCGACGCCCTCCGCCTCCAAGAGATGGTTCGACTCGATGCGATGGCCGAGGTCTTCCGCAACAGCCCCAAGCTGGACGAGGAGGAGATCGCTCAACGCCTCCGAGCCGTTGACCAACTCCGAACCAGATTGATGGCGGACTGACGTCCACCGAACTGGGGAACCACGTCAGTCAGACGAGCCGGTCGAACACTTCCCTGAGCACCCGGTAGCAGTCGCAGGAGGCGTTTTCGAGCCCCCGGCGATCAGTGATGGTGATCCGACCGCGATGAAACCGGATGAAACCGGCCTGCTGCAGGATGCCAGCCACGACCGTGACCGAGGGGCGTCGGACACCGAGCATCTGGGCCAGGAACTCCTGGGTCAGGGGGAACTCGTCCGAGCCGACCCGGTCATGGGTGAGCAGCATCCATCGGGCGCAGCGTTCCTCGATCGAGTGCAGGCCGTTGCAGGCCACC
>DASXCO010000074.1 GCA_036491125.1 Acidimicrobiales bacterium
CGGCGATCCGAGCGCTCTGGCCATGGCGATCGGCACCGCCCTGGACCAACCTGGGCTCCGGGCCCGCATCGGGGCCGCCGGCCGAGCCCGCGTGCTCGAGCGCTTCACCTGGGCGGCCGCCGCCCGTGCGACCGTCGAGCAATATCGGACCGTTCTCGACGGCACCGGCGGGATCTGAGTGCTCTCTGTCGACTATGACCGGCTGGGCCTGCGCGCGGGCGAGCGGCTGCTCGACCTTGGCTGTGGGGGCGGCCGCCATGCCTACGAGGCCATGCGACGAGGCGCGCTGGTGACGGCGCTCGACGCCAGCGAGGCCGAGCTGAAGGACGTGTCCACCCTCATGGGCGAGCTGACTCGCCACGACGATGGGGCGAAGGATGGGACCGGCGCGGTGGTGTGCGCCGACGCCCTATCCATTCCCTTCCGCGACGGCACCTTCGACCGCGTGATCGCCGCCGAGGTGCTCGAGCATGTCCCCGGTGACCAGGTCGCCATGGCCGAGCTGGCCCGGGTCCTGCGTCCGGGGGGGTCTCTGGCCGTGACCGTCCCGAGGTTCGGCCCCGAGGCCGTGAACTGGGCCCTGTCCGACGCGTACCACTCGGTCGAGGGCGGCCACGTGCGCATCTACCGGCGCTCGTCGCTGCTCGGGCGCCTTCGCCGCGTCGGTCTCAGCATTCGCGGGTCCCATCACGCCCACGCGCTGCACTCGCCCTACTGGTGGCTGCGCTGCGCCGTCGGTGTCGACCGCGACCAGCACCCGCTGGTTCGCGCCTACCACCGCCTGCTCGTGTGGGACATCGTGCGGGCCCCCTTTCTCACCAGGGCCGCCGACCGTCTCCTCAACCCCCTCCTCGGCAAGAGCCTGGTCCTCTACCTGGACCGCCCGGCATGAGGGCGGTCGCAGTCCCCGAGGTCCGAGGAGTCCTGAGCGCTCCCGACGTGGTCGCCACGGCGGAGTCCATCGCCGCCGTGCAGCTGGCCAACGGCATGATCCCGTGGTTTCCGGGAGGTCACGCCGACCCCTGGAACCACGTCGAGGCGGCCATGGCGATGTCGATCGGCGGGCTCAGGACCGAGGCCGAGCGCGCCTACCAGTGGCTGGTGGACAGGCAGCATCCCGACGGCTCGTGGTGCATGTACTACCTGGGGGCGGGCGTGGAGCAGCCCCGGCGCGACACCAACGTCTGCAGCTACCTCGCCGTCGGCGCCTGGCACCACTTCCTCCAGACCGGCGACAGGGGGTTCCTCGAGACCCTGTGGCCCGTCGTGACCCGCGCCCTCGAGTTCGTGCTCGGGTTCCAGCAGCCGGGCGGGGAGATCCTGTGGTCGGTGGAGCCCGACGGCACGCGGGGGCGGTACGCCCTGCTGACCGGCTCGTCGTCGGTGTACTTCAGCCTGCGGTGCGCCGTCGCCGCCGCCGAGGAGCTCGGTCTGGAGCGGCCCGACTGGGAGCTGGCGGCCGGGCGGCTGGCGCACGCCGTGGCCTTCTGCCCCGAAGCGTTCGAGCCCAAGGACCGGTGGGCCATGGACTGGTACTACCCAGTGCTCTCCGGCGCCCTGGTCGGCGGGCCCGCCCAGGCTCGCTTGGCCGAACGCTGGGCGCAGTTCGTGATGAACGGACGCGGAGTGCGCTGTGTCTCCGACCGGCCCTGGGTGACCGCCGCGGAGACGGCCGAGTGCGTCATGGCCCTCGATGCGTCGAGCTTGCGCGAGGACGCGCTGCAGCTGTTCGAGTGGCTGCAGGCGTTCCGCCACGACGACGGCTCGTACTGGACCGGCTGTGTCTATCCGGACGGAGTGCACTTCCCTGGCGGGGAGCGCAGCACGTACACGGCGGCGGCCGTCGTCCTGGCCGCGGACACGCTGGCGGGGACGGGATCCACCGCGGGGCTGTTCCGCGGGGAGGGACTGCCGGCCGGGCTGGACCTCTCAGATCCCGTCGGCGACCCTACGCGCCACCCGTAGGCTGCCGCACTCGCGCTCCTGAACGAAGGCGCCGGACGCCAGCGCCCGAGACCACAGCTCGAAGGGCGGGCGGCCCCCGTCGGCGGGATCGGCAAACACGTCGTGGATGGCGAGCAGGCCTCCTTCGGCCACGTGGGGGGCCCAGCCTCGGTAGTCGGCCCACGCCGGCTCCTCGCCGTGGCCGCCGTCGATGAAGACGAGCGAGAGCGGGGTGCGCCAGTGGGCCGCAATCGTCGGCGAGTCGCCGACCACGGCGACGACGTCGTGCTCGAGCGACGCCCCGTCCAGCGTCCTGCGCCATGTCGGGAGGGTGTCCATGCGCCCGGTACCGGGGTCGATCAGCGTCGGGTCGTGGTGCTCCCAACCGGCCTGGTTCTCCTCCGAGCCGCGGTGGTGGTCGATACTGAACAGCACGCTCGACCCCTGTCGGGCGGCGGCGCCGAGGTAGATGCTCGACTTGCCGCAGTAGGCCCCGACCTCCAGCAGTGGACCCAGCCCGGACGCGCCGGCCTCGACGCCCACCCGGAAGAGCGTGAGACCCTCGTCCTCGGGCATGAAGCCCTTGGCCGCCCGGGCTCGGGCCAGGAGGTCGTCTGGCATAGCCGGCCCGGGAGGGCGGCCCGAGGGAGTAGCCGGCCCGGGAGGCCGGTCCGAGGGAGTAGCAGGCCCGGGAGGTCGGCCCGAGGGAACAGACGGTTCGACGCGAGCGCGACGGGACGGCGGCATCCCGCTCAGCTTGTCGGGAGGAGCGAGACGCGTCCACCTTGGCGCTCGCCGTCGACGGTGAGGCTCACTCGGCCAGCGCCACCAGCTGGCCTCCCGCGGCCACGTAGAGCTGGCCGCCGCCACTGCCCGGCGAGGCGAAGTGGTTGGCAGCCCCGACATGGACCCGCGCCCGGATGGCTCCCGTGGTGACGTCCAGGGCGACAGCGTCGCCGCTCTTGTGGTCGAGGGCCCAGAGGGCGCCGCCGGCGACGATCGACGATCCGGTGGTGAGCGAGGCGACCCTCCAGGCCACGCTGAACCCGGGCTGCCCTCCGCTGCCGAGCCGCAGGGCGACCAACCCGTCCTCGCACGGCACCACGATCAGGGGTGGGCTGTAGGTCGTGGCCCCGAGCGCGCTGCCGCACACCTGAGCCGAGTACGCCTGTCCGCCGACGCCCCCGAGGTGGTCGCTGCGCAGCAGGTAGCCGACGCCGGCCTTGCCGATCTGGAAGACGAGGCCGCCGCCCACCTGGAGCGGCGTCGTGGAGCCGAGGTCGAGGTCGTCCGCGTTGAGCTGCGGCGAATCCGTCGGTGTGAACGAGTCCAGCTGGTGAAGGTCGGGGGAGAGACGGATCACCGAGTTGCCCCCGTCGTAGCTCGTGGTGGCGCTGCCGTTCCCCGTGGCGACCAGGAGCGTGCCGTTGGCCGCCAGCGCCGCGCCCGGCGGGGCCCAGATGGCAGCCTGGCGCTGGGACGGGACCCGGTACACGAGGAGGGGGTTGCTGGGCGTACGCGCGTCCGCCCCCACCAGATACCCGTTGTAGGCGCCGCAGTCTCCGAACAGCCCGCCGAATGGCACGTAGACGCGCCCGGCCGACAGCGTGAGCGCGCCTCGCTGCTGCTCGACGAGCGGGTCGGCGCCCTGGGGGTCGACGACCGTTCGCGAGCGGACGGCGCCGTTGGTCAGGTCGAGCGCGACGAGCACGTGGCGGCCCGGGCGGACGAAGGCCACGACCCAGACGGTCCCCGCCGTCGTGTCGACGACGGGCGTCCCGGTGATGCCGCTGGGGTCGATGTTCCCGCAGGGGAGGTCGCCGCCGGCGACCGGCTGTCCCAGCGTGGTGGTCCACAGCACCCGGCCGGTGCCGGCCTGGACGGCGAGGACCGTGTCGTGCTCGGTGGCGACCACGACCCGATCACCGATGGCGAGGGGCTGGGCGTAGACATCGCCGGAGATCGGGGTGGACCATCGCCGGGTCGGTGTGGCGAAGGCCGGCGCTCCCGGATCGACGCCTGGGCGCGCCCCGTCCTGGTGGTACGTCGGCCAGTCGCCCGGCGCCAGCGGCGGCGCCGGGCCGGCGAGGGTCGAGGACGGCGACCCTGCGCGCGGTGTCGAGCTGCAGCCGGCCAGCAGCGCGGCGACGGTGAGGGTGGCGATGACGGCGGGGACCAGCGTCTGGCGCGTCGGCACGGCCCATCTTCGCCCTGATCGTGAGAGGTTCGCCGGTCGGGGCTGGCGGGGGACCGAATCCGTCACGCTGAGGACGATAAGTCGGCTCCAATCGTGGATGGTCGCCCGGCGAGCCTTAGCGGGGCCATCAGGCCGCCCCGACACAGGGAGCCCGTACCATGGCCGCGGCATGGAGATGTTCCCGGCCGAGACGACCACCGCGGTCAGGCGTCTTAGCCTGGTCCGCCTCAGCTCGGAGATCGCCCGGTCGGTGGCGACCGTCGGCAAGGTCGCCGTCGAGGGCGAGGTCGTTCAGCCGGGCACGGCCCGATCGGGCGCTGTGTACTTCACGCTCCGCGACCGAGCCGCCCAGGTCACGGTGGTGTGCCCCCGGGCCCGCCTCGGCCGGTGCCGCACGGTCCACGGGGAGCGGGTCTGTGTGACCGGCACCCTGGGCTACGTCAACGAGCGGGGGCAGCTGCAACTGTTCGCCGAAGAGGTGGCGCCGCTGGGCGAGGGGGCGATCCTGGCCGCCATCGCCGACGTGCGCCGGCGACTGACGGTCGAGGGCCTGCTCGATCGGGCCCGTCGGCCCCTGCCGCTGCTGCCTGCGGTGGTCGGTGTCGTGTGCGGCGCCGACGCCGCCGTCCGGGCCGACATCGAGTCGGTGGTCGCCGCCCGCTTCTCCGGCTATCCGGTGCGATTCGCCGAGGTGGCCGTGTCGGGCCCCGGCGCGGCGGAGGCGGTCGTCGGCGCCCTGCAGGCCTTCGACGCCACGCCCGCCGTCGAGGTCATCATCCTCGCTCGAGGTGGGGGCGACCCGGCGTCGCTGCTTCCGTTCAGCGACGAAGAGCTGTGCCGCGCCGTCTGCGCCTCGACGACGCCGGTCGTGTCGGCCATCGGCCACGACCGCGATCGTCCGCTGTGCGACGACGTTGCCGATCGCCGTTACGGCACGCCGTCGCTCGCGGCCACGGCGGTGGTGCCCGACGAGGCTGCGCTGCGGGCGCACCTCGACGGGCTGCTGGAGTCGGTCCGAGCCGACTGCACACGGGCGCTCGCGGTGAGCAGCGATCGTTTCGAGGCCATCGACCTCCCGGCCGCACTGCATGCAGGAGTAACGACCGCGGTGGAGCGACTGGACCGCGCCGCCGCGCGACTGCAGCTCGTCGATCTGCGGCGCCGGGTGGCCGACGCCGGCACGCGCCTGGCGAGTGTCGACTGGCGCTCCCCGCTGCCGCGCCGACTCGTCGCCCTCGACGGGGACCTCTCCGGCCGCCGCCGCACCCTCGATGCGCTTGACCCGGCTCGGGTGTTGTCACGGGGCTACGCCATCGTGCGCACCGCCGACGGCAGCGTCGTGCGCAGCCCCGCCCAGGTCGTCGACGGCGACGAGCTCGACGTGGCGGTGGCCCAGGGCCACATCCACGCGGCCGTGACGCGGGACGACAACGACGACGGCCGATGACCGACACCGACGATCTCTCGGCCCTGACCTACGAGGAGCTGGTGGAGAAGCTCGAGGACCTCACCCGCCGGATCGCGGCCGGTGAAGTGGGCATCGAGGAGGCGTCCGAGCTGTACGAACGGGCCGGCGTGATCCACCGCCTCGCCGCCGAGCGCCTGGCACAGGTCAAGGCCCGCATCGAGCGCCTCGACGGCTCCTAGGTCGTCACGGGACGACGGGACGCCGCCGCGGCGCCCCGTCAGCCACCTCCGCCGGCACCTCGATCTCCATGCGCAGCAGGGCGCCACCCAGGGTCTTGCCCAGGTTGTCGGAGCGCAGCGAGCGGGGGCCGCCGCCGCCGAGGGCGCGCTCCATCACGAAGTTGAGGGCCAGCACGTTGGCCGCCTCGTAGCGGCGGACCGGGCCGAGCACGAGCGAGCCGAAGTGCCGCTTCAACCGCTCCGCCGTCACCTCGGCTCGGATCGCGTCGAACGACCGCTCGTCATAGGCGAACAGGGCGACGTTGGAGATGTCGCCCTTGTCCCCGGCCCGGGTGCCGCAGAGGTCGCGCAGCTGGATGTGGGCCATCGCCGCGCCTCACACCTCGACCATGTCGATAGCCACATCGGCGTCAACCAGGGCCTTGTCGACCAGCGCCGGCCACAGTCCCATCAGTTGGGAGGGAGCGCCGCCCATGCCCCGGCCGGTGCCGGTCAGACCCCAGGGAGGCGCGGACAGCGCCATGGGAGCCATCTCCCGGCCGACCCGAGCCGCCGTCGCCCGGTCCCCACAGCGCCACGCCAGGCGCACGATCACCTCGGGCGCCTCGTCGGCGCCCTCGAGCGGGACGGTCGGGCCGTGCAGCGCATTGACGCCCCAGTACTCCTCGAGCCAGTCGTCGACGACGTGGCCGGCCAGCTCGACCCGCCGCCGGAAGATGGCCGCCGCCGCCCGGGCCTTGGCGTAGGCGTCGGGCCAGGAGAAGGCCACCCGGCTCTCGCCGCTCCATCCGTACGGATAGGTGAACAGCGCCTTGTAGGTGGGCGTCGCCGCCGAGCCCCGGACGCCCGACAGACGCACACGGTCGTCCCCGAGATCGTCGACGGACACCGAGGTGAAGTCGGCCACGACGTCGGGCGTCAGGTACGCGCCCGGGTCGTGCACCTCGTACAGCAGCTGGTGGCGCACGGTATCGAAGTCGACCCGCCCTCCGGTCCCCGCAGCCTTGGTCAGCACCGCCGTCCCGTCGGCCTCGCACTCGGCGATCGGGTAGGCGAAATTCCACGGCTCGGGCACCGTCCACCACTCGCCGGAGAGATTGCCGCCCGTCGACTGCCCGGAGCACTCGCACAGGTGGCCGACCACGATGCCGGCGGCCAGGCGGTCCCAATCGTCGGCGGCCCAGCGGTGCTCGTACACGAGCGGGGCCAGGAAGAGCGACGGATCGGCGGTGCGGCCGGTGATGACCACGTCAGCCCCGTCCGCCAGGGCTGACACGATGGGCCCGGCGCCGAGGTAGGCGCTGGCGAAGAGCAGGTCTCCTGGAAATGACGACCACGGCTCGCCCGTCTCGGTGTTGGCGAGCCCGCCACGCATGCCCGCAAGCTCCTCGACGCGACCAGTGAGGTCGTCCCCGACCACGGTGGCGATGCGGATGCCGCTGATCCCGAGCCGTTTGGCGGTCTCCACCGCGGCCCGGCCGGCAGCGACGGGGTTTATGCCGCCGGCGTTGGTGATCACCTTGGTGCGCCCATCGGCGACGTAGGGGAGGGCGATGGACAGGTAGGCAGGGAGGTCGCGCGTGTAGCCGAGGGACTCGTCGCGCTGGCGGTCCTTCTGCAGGATGGCCAGGGTGAGCTCGGCCAGCGCTTCGAGGCAGAGGTAGTCGACGCCATCCTCGAGCAGCGTGCGGGTGGACCCGACATGGTCGCCGTAGAAGCCCTGCCCGCCCGCCACCCTGACGGTCACGCCGTCGGCCCCGCCTGGCGGGCGCGATCGAGGGTAGCGCCGAGCGCAGGCGCCTCCCGTTCCGCGAACGCCCGGTTGACGTCGAGCCGTTCGAGCGTCTGCTGGAGGGTCCGCTGCCCGCTCCGCAAAGGATGCTCGGCGAAGAAGGCGTGCACGTCGGCGGCCAGCTCCGCCGGTCGCCACAGGGCGCTGACTCCGTCCACCATGCGCGGGATCGTGTTGTCCGGAAGTCTCCCCAGCAGCTCCTCCCAGCGCTCCTTCACGAACGCCCACGCCTGCGGGCCGCCTGCCCGGTTCCCGAGCAGGAGCTGCACGACGAACGGGGCGTTCTGGGTGCGCACCTCCGACCGGGAGAGCTCGAGCGTCCGAGCCACCAGGTTGGGCTCCTCGAAGCGACCCAGGGCGTACAGGTAGCGCATCTCCTCCTGGGGTGTGCGCGGATTGCGAAAGCGCTCCAGGAAGGCGTCGTACTCGGCCTCGCCGCCCGTGGACGCCACCACCGACACGACCGCCCCCGCCAGCTCCGGATCGAGGGGCGCCCGGTCGGCCAGGAAGTCGGCGTGCAGCCGGGCAGCGCGCTCCCGCACCTCGAAGTCGGCACCGATCGTCCCGAGCGCCTCCAGCAGGGTGGACCTCAGCGTGCCGGTGCGCTCGCCCTCGTCCGGCGCCCGCTCCCAGCCCACCGACCTGAAAGCGGGCGTCAAGAGGGACCGCACGAAGGCCTCCGATTTCGTCCGCTCGTCGTCGGTCGCCACCCGATCCAGGAAGCCGAGGGCCGCCAGCATCACGGCCCAGACGTCGGGGTCCTGCTCGGAACGCAGGCCGCCTGCCAGCTCGACGAAATCGGCCACCGGTGTGAGCCCCGCCAACGATGAGGCCCAGGCGTCGCTGACGAGGTTGAAGCGCTCGAGGGCGTCGAGGCGGCCGAGGTCTGCGGTGAGGCGGGCCAGCAGGTCGCCGGCGTAGCGCACTCGGTAGAACCCCCAGCCGCCGGCGTTGGCCACGACCCAACCGACCGGGCCCGAGAACGACGCCGTGGCGCCGCCCTCGTCCAGCAGCACCCGCTGGTGTTCGACCGAGCCGTTCACGCCCGCCCGGAGCAGGACCGGGACCCGCCAGCCCGAGCCGATCGCGCCAGCGTCCGCGCCCTCGGGGAGGTAGCGAAATGGTCGCTGGTCCAGCGCCAGGGCCTGGCCCCCGTCGCTCGGAGTGACGGTCACCACCGGGTGCCCTCCCTGGAAGATCCACGAGTCCATCGTCGTGCGCGCCGGCTCGCCGCTGGCCGCCTCGATGGCGTCCCAGAGGTCGGTCGTCTCGGCGTTGCCGTGGCTGTGGTCGGCCAGATAGCGACCTATGCCCGATCGGAAGGGCTCGGCCCCGAGATAGCGCTCGAGCATGCGCAGCACTCCGGCGCCCTTCTCGTAGGTGAGGATGTCGAACATGCCCTCGGCTTCCTCCGGGCGCTCGACCGGGAACTCGATCGGGCGCGTCGAGGAGAGGCCGTCGGTCCGCATGGCCGCGGCGCGCGACAGCCCGAAGGTGACCCACCGGTGCCAGTCGGGACGAAAGTCGTCGACGCACAGCAGCTCCATGAACGTGGCGAAGGCCTCGTTCAGCCACAGGCCGTTCCACCACCGCATCGTCACCAGGTCGCCGAACCACATGTGGGCGATCTCGTGGGAGATCACGTCCGCCACGCGCTCCAGCTCGACCCGCGAGGCGGCGGACGGGTCAATAAGCAGTACCGACTCCCGGAACGTCACTGCCCCGAGGTTCTCCATGGCCCCGAACGCGAAGTCGGGCAGGGCGATGAGGTCCAGCTTGTCGCTCGGGTACGGGATGCCGAACCACCGCGTGAAGAAGCGCAGGGCGTGGGCGCCGACCTCGAGCGCGAACGGCGTGAGGTGCTCCTTGCCCGGCACGTGGGCGATGCGCAGGGGGACGCCGTCGACGTCGACCGGGTCGGTCAGCTCGAGCGGGCCGACCACGAAGGCCACCAGGTAGGTCGACATGGGCATGGTGTCGGCGAAGCGCACCCGTCGCGCCCCGTCCCCGAGGTCGGTCTCCTCGGCCGCCGCGGTGTTGGAGATGGCGGTAAGACCGGCGTCGACGTCGAGGGTGATCGAGAAGACGGCCTTGCGGTCGGGCTCGTCCCAACACGGAAAGGCGCGCCGAGCATCGGTCGCCTCGAACTGGGTCGCGGCGATGACCCGTGGCGCGCCGTCGAGCTCGAAGGTGCTGCGGTAGAAGCCCCGCAGCTTGTCGTTGATCGTCCCCGAGAACGTGGTCCGCAGGGTCCACGGACCCGGTGTCGCCTCAGCGGACAGGGCGATCACCGCCCGCCCTGACTCCTCGTCCAGCTCGACGTTCCCGGACAGCACCGATCCGGTCTCGTTGACCAGCTCGGCGGACGCGATGGCAAGCTCGAGGGCGTTGAGGACGACCTGGCCGGTGGTCTCGTGCACGAGCACCTCGACCCGTTCCTCGCCGCTGAACGTGGCATTGACGAGGTCTGGGGAGATGACGAGCTCGTAGCGACGGGGCTCGACGCTGCGGGGGAGGCGGTGGGGGGTCTCTCGCGCTTGGGAAGTCTGCTCGGTCACCAGGCGGAGGCTAGTGGGACCGTCCGGGGGGCCGAACCGCCCACGCTATGGTCGGCGGGTGCCCGCCGCGCCGGATGCCACTGCCAACAGCACCATCGACGTCGCCACCGTCGGCAACGCCCTCGTCGACGTGCTGGCGCCCGTGGACGATGACATGGTCGCGGAGCTGGGGCTCGTCAAGGGCACGACGGCCCTCGTGGACCTGGCCGAGGCGGAGCGCCTCTACGCCGCCGCCCAGCCGATCGTCGAGGTTGCCGGCGGCTGCGCCGCGAACACCGCCGTCGGGGCATCCAGCCTCGGGAGCCAGACCGCCTTCGTGGGTAAGGTGGCCGACGACCGCCTGGGTCGGCTGTTCGAGGCCGACATCAAGGCCGCCGGCGTCGACTACGCCACGGCGGTGGCCGCCGAAGGGGCCATGACGGGCCGGTGCCTCTCGCTCGTCACTCCGGACGCGGAGCGCACCATGTGCACGTATCTGGGGGCGGCGGCCCAGCTGCGACCCCAGGACGTCGACACGGCGCACCTACGGCGGGCCCGCATCACCTACCTCGAGGGATTTCTCTGGGACAGCCCCGACGCCGACCGGACGCTCGACGAGGTCATGGCCCAGGTCCACCGGTCGGGAGGTCTGGTCGCTCTCAGCCTGTCGGACCCGTTCTGCGTCGAGCGCCACGGCGACGCCTTCCGACAGCTCCTCGGCAACCAGGTCGACGCGCTGTTCGCCAACGAGGCCGAGATCACCCTGCTGCTGGGCGTGGACGACATCGACGCGGCGGTCGAGGCGATCCGTCCTCTCGGTATCCTCGCCGCCCTGACCAGGGGAGCGGAGGGATCGACGGTCGTAAAGGATGACGAGCGCGTCGACGTCGAGGCCTATCCCGTCGACAAGGTCGTGGACGTCACCGGCGCCGGGGACCTGTACGCCGCAGGCTTCCTCCACGGCCTGACCCATCGGGTGGGCCTGCCGGGCTGCGCCCGGTTGGCGAGCCTGGCGGCCAGCGAGATCATCAGCCATCTCGGCGCCCGTCCCGAGGTGCCGCTCCGTCCGCTGGCCCAGGAGGCCGGTCTGCTCCCCTGAGTTGTCGGCGGCCTCGCCGACCCGGGCAAGGCCCCATCCCGCCGCCGGCCGTGCGCTCCTCAGTGGTCGGCTTCGTCGCCCACCTGGCCGGGCGGCAGGAAGCTCAGCTCGAGGTCACCCAGGCGGACCAGTGTGGATGAGACCCACCGGGCGAGGGCGCCCACGTGAGTGTCGAGGGACGACGGGTCCTCGAGGGCGGTCTCGTCGAGGCGGTAGGTCCCCTCGTAGGAGATCTCGATGGCGGCGCGGGGCCGGTCGTTGTTGCGGTCGAACGCCTGCTCGATGGTCAGGCCGCACCGGTCGAGGACGTCGCCACCCATGGCCGGGCCCTCGGTGGGAAGGGCGTCGACGATCGCTGCCGGCTCGGGCGCCCGGGCCAGGCGCTGGATGCGCAGGGCGATCTCCACCAGCATCTCCGGCTGGTCGTCGGGCGGCTCGCCGATCGACCAGGAGCGGTAGGCGCTCTGGCTCCACGTCGGCCAGTCCAGACTGATGTCGGCCCTGACCCGGGGCAGGGTGCCCTCTCCCGGCAAGCTGTAGGACGTCTCCCACGACAGGTCGCCGAGCAGCACGTCGACCTGGAACCGCTCCTCGACGGCCTGCCGCTCCAGCAGGGCCTCGGAGAAGCTCTTGCGCAGGGCCGCGATGACATCCAGAAAGACGTGGTCGAGCATGTCGGGGATGAGGCTATCGGCCCGGCGGCCGGCAGCGGGTGGGGTACGGTTCGATCCGTGGGCATCCCGTGGCTGCAACGCCGAGTGCTCGCCTACGCCCACAGAGGAGGCGCCCGGGAGGCGCCCTCGAACACCATCCTCGCCATGCGCCGGGCGCTTGCCGTCGGGGCCACGGCCCTCGAGATGGACGTTCACCCGACGGCCGACGGCCACCTGGTCGTCTGTCACGACCCGACGGTTGATCGGACCACGAACGGCTCGGGCGCCATCAGCTCCCTGACGCTGGCCGAGATCCAGGCGCTCGACGCCGCCTACTGGTTCGTGCCCGGTGACGAGGTGGCGCCGGGGCGGCCGCCCGAGGACTACCCGCTCCGCGGTCGCGCCCCTGAGGACGTCGAACTGCGCATCCCCACGCTGGGGGAGGTGCTGGAGGCCTTCCCGGAGGCGCTGCTCAACATCGACATCAAGCAGACGGCACCGAACGTGGAGCCCTACGAGGAAGCGCTGGCCCGCATGCTCATCGACCACGGCCGCGCCGACGACGTCATCGTGACGTCGTTCCAGGACGCGGCCCTGGTGGCGTTCTCGGCCGCCGCTCCCGACATCGCCACGGCGGCCGGCATCCTCGCCGTGGCGGGGTTCTGGCAAGCGGTGCAGGACGGAGTCCCGTCGCCGCCGATGACCCACGCCGCCATCCAGGTGCCCACCAATTTCGAGGGCGCAACTGTCGTCGACGAACGGTTCGTCAGGTCGGCCCACGCCGCCGGCGCCGCCGTCCACGTGTGGACGATCGACGAACGGTCGGAGATGGAGCGACTGGTCGGCCTGGGCGTCGACGGCATCATGTCGGACCTGCCCTCGGTGCTGGTGCCGACCCTGGCCGAGCTCGACGTCGCCTGGACGGGCTAGCGAGCCTCGGCGGTCTCAGCCCCGTCCGGTGTTGGGCCGCTTGCCGTGGTTGGCCTTCTTCTTGCGCGTGGTGCGGCGCTTGACTGTCTTCTTGGACACGACCAGGGAACACTAGTCGAGCCGAGTACCCTCGTCGCAGTGGAGCGCCTCGGTCTGGTCGGTTTACCCAACTCCGGCAAATCGGCCCTGTTCAACGCGCTGACCGGGGGAAACGCAGCGGTCGCCCCCCATCCGTTCTCCACCACGCAGACCACTGTGGGCGTGGCCCAGGTGCCCGATCCGAGGGTGGAGGCTCTGGCCAGGATCAGCCAGAGCCGCAAGATCGTCCACACCACCGTGGAGGTCGTGGACATCGCCGGGCTGGTGGCCGGGGCGGCGACCGGCGAGGGTCTGGGCAACCGGTTCCTCGGCGGCATCCGGGAGGTCGACGCCCTGTGCCTCGTCCTGCGGGCGTTCGAGGACCCGGGTGTCGCGGGCGACTCGGACCCGGTCAGCGCCCTGGGCGTGCTCGAGCTGGAGCTGGTGTTGGCGGACGTGGCCACGGTCGAGGGCCAGATCGACAAGCGTCGGAAGGCCGCCAAGACAGATCCCTCGACAGCCGGCGAGGTCGCGGCCCTGGAGGCCGCCCTCGAGTCGCTCCAGGCGGGCGTGCCCGTCTACCGCTCCGCGCTCAGCCCCGACCAGCGGGCGGCGCTGGCTCCTGTCTTCCTCTTGACCAACAAGCGGGTGCTTGCCGTCGTGAACCTGGGCGAGGACCAGGTGGGCGAGGCCGACGAGCTGGTGAAGCCGGTCGAAGCCGAGATGAGCGCGGGAGCCGAGGCCAGCCCGGGAGGCTGGCCGGGGAACGGACCGCTGGCGCGCAGCGCCCAGGTGTTGGGGGTGAGCGTGCAGCTCGAGGCGGAGGCGGCCCGCCTGGATCCGGCCGAGCGCACCGAGCTGCTCGAGGGCCTGGGTCTCGGCGAGGGAGCGCTTCCCCGCGTGGCCCGAGCCGCCCACCACCTGCTCGGGCGGCGCACGTTCCTGACGACGGGCGAGGACGAGTCCCGGGCGTGGACGTTTCGAGCCGGCGCCCGGGCGCCCGAGTGCGCGGGCGTGATCCACTCCGACCTGCAGCGGGGCTTTATCCGGGCCGAGGTGATCCGGTGGGACGAGCTGGTGGAGCTGGGTTCGTGGAACGCGGCGAAGAGCGCCGGCCGTCTCCGGGTCGAGGGAAAGGACTACGAGGTGGCCGACGGGGACGTGCTCGAGATCCGGTTCAACGTGTGAGGAGGAGCGCTTCGGGTGCCATGGCTCCTGCGTGACGGCGAGGTCCTGGCCACCCTCGAGGTGGCCGACTCCTTCGCCGACCGCGCGCGGGGCCTGCTCGGGCGGGACGGGATCGACGGGGCGCTGCTGCTCCACCCGGCGCGCTCGGTTCACACCATCGGGATGCGCTTTCGGATAGACGTGGCCTTCTGCGACGCCGACCTCGTGGTGATCACCACGAGGTGTCTACAGCGGCATCGGGTCTGCCTTCCCCGCGTCCGCGCCCGGTCGGTGGTCGAGGCCGAGGCGGGTGCGTTCGAGCGCTGGAAGCTGCGAGTCGGCGACCAGTTGGAGATCAAGGGTTGACCTCCGCCGGCGCCACCCGCGACGGGTCCGGCGCCGGGGGCGCCCTGGTCCTCGTCGCCACCCCTATCGGCAACCTGGGCGACCTGTCGCCCCGCGCGGTGGATGCGCTCCGGGAGGCCGACGTCATCGCCTGCGAGGACACACGCAAGACAGGCCGCCTCCTCGCTCACGCCGGGATCACCGACAAGCGTCTCCTCGCCGTGCACGATCACAACGAGGCCTCGCAGGCCCGTTCCATCCTGACGCTGCTCGATCGGGGGCGAAATGTCGCCGTCGTCACCGACGCCGGGACGCCCGGGATCTCGGATCCCGGTGGGCGCCTGGCGGCCGCGGTGGCCTCCGCCGGCGGCGAGGTGACGGTGGTACCCGGTCCTTCTGCGCTCGTGGCCGCGCTGGTGGTCAGCGGGCTGTCGACGGCGAGGTTCATATTCGAAGGATTCCTGCCCCGCAAGGGAGGCGAACGGTCCGAGCGGCTGGCGGCGCTGGCCGGGGAGCAGCGCACGATCATCCTCTACGAAGCGCCGCACCGGCTGGCCGCCACCCTGGCAGACCTTGTCGACCGCTGCGGTCCGCTGCGTCAGGTCGCCGTGATCCGCGAGCTCACCAAGCTCCACGAGGAGGTGTGGCGGGGAACCCTGGCCGGCGCCCTGGACCGGGCCCGGGCCGCCCCGCCCCGCGGCGAGCACGTGCTCGTGATGGCCGGAGCGCCCCTGGTGGTGCCCGACGAGGCGGAGGTCGAGGCCGCTCTGCAGGCGCGGCTCGGCTCCGGACAGACGGCCAAGGAGGCGGTCGCCGAGGTGGCGGGGGAGCTCAAGGTCCCCAAGCGGCGCGTCTACGACGCCGCGCTCCGTCTTCGCTCCTGACGGAATCCGGGCCGGCTGGCGAGGCGTCGTCGGTACTGTGAGTCGGCAGTGGCCCGCTTCTTCCTGACGACCCCCATCTACTACGTCAACGACGCTCCCCACATCGGCCACGCCTACAGCACCGTGATCGCCGACGCCCTGGCTCGCTGGCATCGCCTGCTGGGCGACGACGTCTTCTTCCTGACCGGCACCGACGAGCACGGCCTCAAGGTGGCCCAGGCGGCCGAGGCCAACGGTGTGAGCCCCCAGGAGTGGGCCGACCTCACGAGCGTGCGGTTCGTCGAGGCCTGGCGCCAGCTGGAAATCTCCTATGACGAGTTCATCCGGACCAGCGAGCCCCGTCACCATCTGGCCGTGCAGCGTTTCCTGCAGGCGGTCAACGACAACGGCTACATCGAGTTGGGCACCTACAAGGGCCTCTACTGCGTGAGCTGCGAGGCCTACTACACCGAGGACGAGCTCGTCGACGGCATGTGCCCCATCCACGGCCGGCCGGTCGAGCTGGTGAAGGAGGAGAACTACTTCTTCAAGCTCAGCCGCTTCCAGCAGCCGCTCCTGGACTGGTACGAGGCCAACCCCGATGCGGTGAAGCCCGAGTCCAAGCGCAACGAGGCCCTGGGTTTCATCCGCCAGGGCCTCCAGGACATATCGATCACCCGGACGTCGCTCACGTGGGGCGTGCCCGTGCCGTGGGACGACCGCCACGTCTTCTACGTCTGGTACGACGCGCTCATCAACTACGTCACCGCTATCGGCTACGGCGAGGACCCCGATCGCTTCGCCTCGTGGTGGCCGGCGGTCCATCACCTCATCGGCAAGGAGATCATCCGCTTCCACTGCGTGTGGTGGCCCGCCATGTGCATGGCGGCCGGCATCGATCCACCGGCCCATTTCTTCGTGCACGGGTGGCTGCTCGTCGGCGGCGAGAAGATGTCGAAGACCAGCGCCAACCAGATCGCCCCGGCCGATCTGGTCGCGGACTTCGGCGTCGACGCGCTCCGGTACCACCTGCTCCGGGACGTGGCCCTGGGCCCCGACGGGGATTTCTCCTACGAGCGCATCGTGTCCCGGTACAACGCCGACCTGGCCAACAATCTCGGCAACCTGGCGTCGCGTGTCACGACCGTGGTGGCCAGCAAGTGCGGCGGCGTGGGGCCCGCGCCCCGAGCCGACTCCCCGCTGGCGGCCGTGGCCGCCGAGGTCGTGCGGGCGGCAGCGGACGCCTGGGAGCGGTTCGCGCCGCACGAGGCGCTCGAGTCGGCGTGGAGGCTCATCCACGAGACCAACGCCGCGCTCGAGGTCGAGGAGCCGTGGAAGCAGGATCCCGGACCGCAGGTGAGCGCCGTTCTCGGCGACGCCCTCGAGGCGCTGCGCATCGTCTCCCTGCTGGCCTGGCCGGCGATGCCGGCTGCCTGCTCGGAGCTGTGGCGTCGCATCGGGCTCACCGGATCACCGGGCGACGAGCGCCTGCCCGAGGCCGCGTCGTGGGGCGGCTATCCCGCCGGGAGGGCGGTGGAGCGGGCGGCACCGCTCTTTCCCCGGCGCAAGGCCTGAGCCGGCGGTGTGGACCGACAGCCACTGCCACCTTCAGGACGCAGCTGATCCTCAGGACGCCGTACAGCGGGCGCGGGCGGCCGGCGTCACGCGCCTCGTCTGCGTCGGCACCGACGTCGAGCAGTCGCGCCGGGCGCTGGCGCTGGCCGGCGACACGGTGTGGGCCACTGTGGGTTTGCATCCCCACGACGCCAAGCAGGGCGTGGAGGGCGTCGCCGCCCTCCTGGAAGAGGTGGTCGACTCGGGCCGCTCCGCGCCCGTTGCCGTCGGTGAGTGCGGGCTTGATTACCACTACGACCACTCACCGCGGGCGATCCAACGGGACGCCTTCGCCGCTCAGGTGGTCCTCGCCCATCGGCACGAGTTCGCGCTGGTGGTGCACAGTCGGGAGGCGTGGGACGACACGCTCGCCATCCTCGAGTCCGAAGGCGTGCCCGAGCGCACGGTGTTCCACTGCTTCACGGGTGGTGCGTCCGAGGCGCGACGGTGCATCGAGCTCGGCGGCTTCCTGTCGTTCAGCGGGATCGTGACGTTCAAGGGCGCAGGGGACGTCCGGGAGGCGGCGGCGCTGTGTCCGGCCGAGCGGTTGCTGGTGGAGACGGACTCGCCCTTCCTGGCCCCCGTGCCGCATCGCGGCCGGCCGAACGAGCCGGCCAACGTGCCGCTGGTGGGCGCCGCCGTCGCCGAGTTGCGTGGGAGGACAGTCGAGGAGGTGGCGGCGTCGTCCTGGGCGGCGACGGCGGTGGCGTTCGGCCTGCCGCTCGACCCGCCGTGACCCTGGGCCGGTCGGAGGTGCTCGACCTGCTCGCCCGGCACCAGTTGCATCCGAGTCGGGCGCTGGGCCAGAACTTCGTGGCCGATGCCAACACGGTCCGGCGGGTCGCCCGGCTGGCCGGCATCGGGCCCGGGCAGCGGGTCGTCGAGGTGGGCGCCGGTCTCGGCTCGCTGACCCTCGCCCTGGCGGAGACGGGTGCCAATGTGACCGCGATCGAGATCGATCCCCGGCTGGTGCCCGTGCTGCGGTCGGTCGCGGAGCCCGCTGGGGTGCGAGTGGTCGAGGCGGACGCCATGACGCTCGACTGGTCTGCTCTGCTGGGGGCCGCGGAGGGATCGGGCGGCTGGGTGCTTGTCGCCAACCTGCCGTACAACGTCGCCACCCCGCTGGTCGCCCGGCTCCTCGACGAGGTGCCGGCGATCGCCCGCATGGTGGTGATGGTCCAGCGCGAGGTGGGAGAGCGTCTGGCTGCGGGAGTAGGCGACCCCGCCTACGGTGCGGTGTCGGTGAAGGTGGCGTACTGGGCGATGGCGGCGGTCGTGGGCCGAGTGCCGTCGACGGTCTTCGTGCCCCGGCCGAAGGTGGAGTCGGTGCTGGTGTCGATCGACCGCCGCCCTTCGCCGGCGGTCGATCCCGGCATTGTGGCGCCCGAGCGCCTCTTCGCTCTCGTCCGGGCCGGGTTCGGGCAGCGGCGCAAGATGCTCCGGCGCTCCCTGGCCGGGCTGGTCGACGCGGCCGTCTTCGAGGGCGCCGACATCCGGCCCGAGGCCAGGGCCGAGGACCTCGACGTCGTGGCGTGGGGAAGGCTGGCGGCGTGCAGCGCGCCCTCGCCAAGCTGACCCGCTCGCTGCGGGTTGTTGGCGTTCGGGACGACGGATTTCATCTGATCGAGGCAGAGATGCTCACTCTGGACCTGGCCGACACGCTCACGTTCGGGCCGGGCGACGGCCTCGAGGTGGTTGGGCCGGCAGGGGGCGCTGCTGTTCCGGGAGACGAGGACAACCTCGTGCGGCGGGCCCTGGCCGCGGTGGGGCGGACCGCGCGCGTGCGCCTGGAGAAGCGAATCCCCGCGGGGGCCGGTCTGGGCGGGGGGTCGGCTGACGCCGCTGCCGTGTTGCGGTGGGCCGGCGTGTCGGATCCGGTGGTCGCGTGCGCGATTGGCGCCGATGTGCCCTTCTGCGTGGTCGGCGGGCGCGCCCTGGTGTCCGGTGTCGGGGAGGTGGTCGAGCCGATGGAGTTCGAGGACCGCGCGTTCGTGCTTCTCACGCCGCCGTTCGGCGTCTCGACGGCCGTGGTGTACCGGGCCTGGGACTCGCTCGGTGGGCCTTCGGGGGAGGGCGCCAACGACATGGAGAGGCCCGCGCTGATGGTCGAGCCCCGCCTGGTCCGGTGGCAAGAGGCCCTGGGCGAGCTCACGGGGCGCGTCCCTGTGCTGGCGGGCAGCGGCTCGACGTGGTTCGTGGAGGGGTCAGCAGGCGAGCTGGGCGTCCGGCCGGGGACGGCGGTCGGGATCGACGGTGGGATCGCCCGGATCGTCGAAGTCCGCACCGAGCTCCCGTCGGCGAAAGACCCCTAGCCGCCGCGGCTATGCCGCTGGAGCGACCCCGACCCCGACCCCGGCCCCACCCCTGGACCCAGTCCTGGCCCCGGCCGGAGGTGCCGGTTGGAGCGGCCCTCAGCTCGGCGGCTAGTGTGTTTCTCTTGTGGGTTCGCTGATAAAGAAGCGTCGAAAGCGCATGCGCAAGAAGAAGCACAAGAAGATGCTCAAGGCGACCCGCTGGCAGCGCCGCTCTGGTCGTTAGTCCAGCAGCCTTGGCGGCTCCTTCGAGCACCGCGGTGTCCATCGGATCCTGATCGTGAAGCTTGGCCTGCACCTCCCGGACTTCACGTGGCCGAACGGCCCGTCCAGGCTGGCGTCCGATCTCGGGGCCGTGGCGCAGGCGGCGGACAACGCCGGCTTCGACCGCCTGAGTGTCATGGACCACGTGTGGCAGATCGGCAATGTCGGCCCGCCTGAGCACGAGATGCTCGAGGCCTACACGACGCTGGGCTTCTTGGCCGCTCACACCACCCGGATAAAGCTTCTGACGTTGGTCACTGCCGTCGTATACCGGGAGCCCGGTTTGTTGGCCAAGATCGTGACGACGCTTGACGTGCTGTCGGGGGGGCGGGCCATGGCCGGTATCGGCGCCGCTTGGAACGAGGCAGAGTCACGGGGGTTGGGGCTGCCGTTCCCACCCACTGCCGAGCGCTTCGAGCGCTTGGAGGAGGCCCTGCAGATTCTCCAGCAGATGTGGAGTGGTGACGACGCCCCGTTCGCTGGAGCGCACTATCACCTGGAGCGAACCCTCAACTCACCCCAGGCGCTGTCCCAGCCCTGTCCGCCCATCCTCATCGGCGGCTCCGGCGAGCGGAAGACCCTGCGCCTCGTGGCCCGGTACGCACAGGCGTGCAACCTTTTTCCCGGCCCCGATCTGGACCACAAGCTGGACGTGCTGCGTCGTCACTGCGAGAGCGAGGGGCGGGACTACGACGAGATCGAGAAGACGGCGCTGTTCAACTTCGACGTCGG
>DASXCO010000075.1 GCA_036491125.1 Acidimicrobiales bacterium
GCTTTCTGGCCCTGTCGAGCGGCGCATGGCCAGCACGGCTATGTCATCGTCAGCCTCGTGGGCGCCAACTAGCAATCCCATGACTCTGTGGCAGACAGCAAGAGGCTCGTGAGCAGAAACCGCGGCGCACAGTTGCTTCAATCGGACGTCCAACGAGTCATCTCGGCGTTCGACAAGGCCGTCGGTATAGAAGAACAGCATGGTGCCTGGCGACAGACGGATTGTGGTGGATCGGCGGCTTGTTTCCGGGTCAACACCAAGGGGCAAGCCGGCTTCGAGTTCGACGAGAGCGGCCGGCCCGGCGGGCCGGGCAAGCACGGGCGGTAGGTGGCCAGCTCTGGAGAGGCGAACCTCGTGAAACGGCGGCTCGGACGCGGCACACACCACAGTTGCCATCTTGTCCGGGTCGAAATGCGCGAGGTTACGGTCGGCGAGTGCCAGCACCTCATCAGGCTGGTGGCCTGCGAGAGCATAGGAACGAATGGCTGTGCGTATTCGTCCCATCACCGCGGCTGCGGCCAAGCCATGACCGGCGACATCGCCGGTCACCACCCAGAGGTCCCCGGAGGGCACGGTGAACACGTCATACCAGTCGCCGCCGACGCCCAACCGCTCGGCCGGGACATAGCGAGCAGCCAACTCGAGACCGTCTACGGCTGGAAGGGCCGATGGCAGCAGGCTGCGCTGTAGGACGTCCGCCGCCGCCCGTTCCACCTGGGCCTGGCGAGATTGGATGGCCCCCGCCACTCGCTCGGCCACGATCTCGAGCACCTCGGAGTCCTGTCTTGTGAAGTCCTGTCCGTCGAGCCTGCCGACGTGGAGCACACCAAGGACCTGTCCGCCGCTCAGCAGTGGGACCCCCAGCATTGCGTGAATGCCCTTTCCCCAAAGGATCGGGTTCGAGACCGTGGTGTGGTCGACGCGGTCCAGTGCGACCGGCCGCTTCTCGGCGGCGATCCGTCCCGCAAAGCCCTTTCGCAACGGGACCCGGACGCCCTGGCGGACCTCTTCCTCGATGCCGCGTGCTGCACGAGCTTCCAGCTCCTCGGAGCCCTCGTCGAGCAGAAGGATGGCCGCCGTGTCGGCGACGAGGATGTCACGCACCCGGTCGAGGAGCTCGACCAGTAGGTCGTCGACCTCCAGCTGCCCGAGCGTCACGTCCGTGATGCTTCGTATGTCCCGGAGCCGATCTGTTGCTGCGTCGTATTGGATTTCAGACACCGAGTCCGTCCCTATGTGAAGATGCCTCCAGCTCGTCCCTGGCTCGGGTGGGCGAAACGGAGCCCGGCCTACCCGGAGGTGCTATCAGTGCACCCCCTGCGGGGGAGGGCTGCCTTGCGCCCTGCGGCGAATTGTGGAATTATTAGAGAGATGTCGACGAATGTTTGCCGGACTTTAGCAGAGGTTTATACCCACTGTCCAGGCCCCCTGGCGAACTCGTCCAACTCCTGCCGAGCTTCTGTAGGGGAAGTCTCGCCAGGTGGCTGATCAGGATCCCGGGATCTACAGCATCGGCGCCGTGGGGCGGATGCTCGGCGTTCCCCCAGGCAGGCTGAGGACCTGGGAGGAGCGCTACGGCATCGTGACGGCCGAGCGGAGCGATGGCGGCCATCGCCTCTACTCCCGAGATCAGGTCGAGCGGCTCCAGTTCGTCGCCCGTCAGGTCGAGCAGGGAACATCTCCAGGCGACGCATTTCGACTGCTAGCCGAGCGGCTTGGCCAACAGCGTTCGCTGGCCGCGCCGCATGGCGAGGAGGGGGGAGGCCTCCTGATCATGTTGGCTGAGCGAGATCCCTTCTCGGCGGAGTTCGCCGAGTACTTCCTTCGCACCGAAGGCTACGCAACGGTGCTCGCCTTCGACGTCGAGAAGGCGGAGCTCGAAGCCGACGAACGGTCGCCTCAGTTGGCCGTTGTCGACCTTCTCATCTCGGGCGGGTCGGGCGCCAAGCTTTGCGAGGCCCTCCGGCGACGGGGCATAGGTCGGATCCTCGCCGTCTCGACGCTCCAGTCTCGCGACGAAGCCCTGGCTGCTGGAGCAGACGCCTTCCTCCAGAAGCCCTTGGAGCCGCTCCAGTTGGTCTCGACCGTGAAGGACCTCCTCGGGGCGAGCGCCTACCTTCGGTAGCGTCTTGACATGACCGATCGACTGTCGAGTGGCTCCGACCGGCTGGACGGAACATTGGGCGGTGGTCTCATGGCCAACGCCATCAACTTCATACTTGGGCCTCCGGGATCCGGCAAGACCATCCTTGCCCAGCAGTACCTGTTCCATAACGCCACCGAACAACATCCGGGTGTCTACTTCTCGACAGTCTCCGAACCGCTCGAGAAGATCCTTCGCTACGCCCAGACGCTCACCTTCTTCGACGGAAGGGCGCTGGGCAAGTCGGTCTTGTACGAAGATCTCGGGGGAGTGTTGAACGACAAGGGACTCCCCGGTGTCCTGGCGCGAATCACCGAGGTTCTTCGAGAGCAAAGCCCGTCTGTGATAGTTATCGACAGCTTCAAAGCCACCCGCTCGTACGCCGACGGCCAAGAGAGCTTCCGTCATTTCCTCCACGAGCTCGCTGGACGAGTCTCGGCCTACCCGGTCACGTCCTTCTGGATCGGTGAGTACGACTCGGGGGACATCATCGAGGCACCCGAGTTCGCGGTCGCTGACGCTATCGTCTCCCTGTCCAGTGAACGCCGTGGTGAGCGCGAGAGCCGCTGGTTACGGGTGCTCAAGCTGCGGGGGAGCGACTACCAATCGGGCTTGCACGCCTATCGTCTTTCCGAGAGCGGTCTCCAGGTGTTTCCTCGAATGGCCGACCCAGTCGACCCGAGTGCTTACGGACTGTCGGACGTTCGGGTCCCATCCGGGATTCCTGTCCTCGACGCGATGCTCGAAGATGGCTTCTGGCCCGGTGCCTCGACGCTGGTCGCTGGCCCTTCTGGATCGGGCAAGACGCTCCTCGGCCTTCACTTCGTCTTCAGCGGACTTGATACCGGCGAACCAGGCCTCCTCGCCACCATGCAGGAGAATCCCAGTCAGCTCGAGCGCATCGCCAACAGGTACTCCTGGTCCTTCAAGTCCCCGGGCGTCGAACTCATGTACCGAACTCCTGTCGATCTCTATCTCGACGAGTGGGTCTACGACCTCCTTGGAACGATCGAGCGCACAGGAGTTCGGCGGGTCGTGATCGACAGTCTGGGAGACCTACGGGCGGGTGCCGCAGACGACCTTCGGTTCCGCGAGTACATCTACTCCCTTCTTCAACGCTGCTCCCGCCAAGGCGTCAGCGTCATGCTGACCCAGGAGATGCTGCGGCTCTTCGGTGTCAGTCAGGTGTCTGAGTATGGCGTGTCTCATCTGTCGGACAATGTGGTTCTCCTGCAGTTCGTTCGAGGGAACGCGGAGCTGAGACGGTCCATCACCGTGCTGAAGACGAGAGCCAGCACTCACGATCCTCGGAGCCTCCAATTCGACATCACCACCGCTGGATTTGTGTTGGGGGAGCCCTTGTCCTCCAGTGAGGCGCTCTCGAGCTGAGAGGGCGAGGGCGGAGGTCTGTCGACAACCGGCCTCGCAAGCATGTCGCTCACCGTGCTGGGAATAGTCCTAGGTGGGATCCTCGTGTTACCAGAGCGGCGCGTGAGTGGACTGACGAATTGGTGTCCTACAGGCCACTATCAGCGGTGAATACCGCCTTGGGCCGTCGCGGCTGGCACGCCGCCTCGGTAGCTTGGATGTCACGGAGAAATGAGGCCTGATGGCGGTTCGCAACGTACTGATCCCACACGAGCCTGACGCAGTCTGGTCCGTCCTGGCCGACGGCTATTCCTATGCGGAGTGGGTGGTCGGTACAAAGGAGATTCACTCCGTCGACCAGTACTGGCCCGAAGTGGGCTCGTCGCTCCGCTTCACTGCTGGTTTGGGCCGCCTGTCCATCACCGACTTCACGACGTCACGGTTATGTGTGCCGGGCGACCGGCTCGAGCTGGAGGCACGCGCCCTGCCGTACGGCTCCGTGCGAATCTCCATCGAGATCCTGCCGTGGGGAGGCGAGAGCGTTGTCATCATCGATGAGCACCCTCTGCGCGGGCCAACTCCACTGCTGGAGAACCCGCTAGTGGAGTTCGGGCTCACGATCAGAAACCGCCAGATGCTGCGCAAGCTGGCTCGTGCGGTAGAGAACCGACAACGGCTCAGCTCATGATCCGGCGCTGTCCGGCGACGAGTCCGGCAGACTTTAGCCGCCCCACCGCTCCGGCCGCCTTCAGGGCGGCGCGAGCTGCGTTGGCACCGCAAGCCCCGTGTACTGCTCCTCCCGGGTGAGCGGAGGCGGACGCGAGGTAGAGCCCGGCAACAGGGGTCTCTGGCCGGCCGAGCCCGGGCGTGGGCCGGAACACCAGCTGTTGATGGATCGAGGTGGTGCCACCGTTGATGGCCCCGCCAACAAGGTTCCTGTCGTGGGCTTCCAGCTGGTGAGGTCCCATGACGTGACGGGACCGCACCGCTCGGGAGAAACCGGGCGCATAGGCCTCGATTCTCGACTCGATCCGAGCTGCAAAGGCCTCCAGTTCGGTGGCGTCCCATTTCCCGGTCACTCCATCGGGCCCAGCATCGCCCGCTACCTCGCGTGGAACATGGGTGTAGGCCCAGACCACCTCGCCTCCGGCCGGCACACGGGAGGGATCTGCCGTAGCCATCTGGCCGACCAGCACGAAGGGGCGCGCTGGCACGCGGCCGGTCGCAATGTCCGCGCAGTACTGGGTCATCTCGTCCAGGCTATCCGACAAGTGCACCGTGCCCGCGTTGGCGACCTCCTGGGCTGACCATGGAACGCGACGGTTGAGGGCCCAGTCGACCTTGAACGTCGAGTAGTCCCATTGGAATCGGGCCAGGTCGTCGGCTAGCCGCATGGGAAGGTGTTCCCACGGGACCAGGCCTCCGTACAGCTGGGTGGCGGCCACGTCAGCCAGGACGGCCCGTCGAGCCCTGATCACTTCTTGTCCACCCACCGTCACCGCCGTCGCTCGTCGCCTGTGCACCTGTACCGCAGTGACCGGAGCGTTGCAGACGAGCCGACCG
>DASXCO010000076.1 GCA_036491125.1 Acidimicrobiales bacterium
GGTGACGGGGCGCTACTTCTATCACCAACGTCCACGCGAGACGCACCCAGCGGCGAGCAGCCTCGAGGTGCAGGAAGGACTGCTGGCGACGTGCGCAGCGCTCACCGGGGACGAACTTCGGTGACCCGCGAGCGCTGGTAAGGCTCGAACCCATTCGATGCTCCCGAAACCGGGCGGGTTCGAGGTGGCCAGTCGCCGGCTACGAGAGCGGCGGAGCGCTCCTGTCGAGGTCTGGTCGGGAAGGCGGGATTTGAACCCGCGACCTCAGCGTCCCGAACGCTGCGCGCTAACCAAGCTGCGCTACTTCCCGTTGTTGCGATGCGGCCGAGCTATGGCTCGAGCCCTGCCGATCGTACCCGACGAGGCCCGCACGACGACCGTGGCGACGTGGCGCCGGTGTGGAGCGTCAGTCGCCGCCGTCCCCGGCGCCCGCCACCAGCGTCGGCACCGGCCGATACGAGGGATCGTGGTAGCTGCGCCCGGCCAGCACCTCGTTGATGGCTCGGCGCAGACGGAGCGGGTCGAGAGGCTTGACGATCCACCCGTCGGCCGCCGCCCGGCGGGCGAGGAACACGTCGGCCCGACGGTCGAGCAGCATCAGCACGCCGACGTGTGGCAGGCGACCCGCCGACTCCTCGAGGCGAACATCCAGACAGGTCGCCATGCCACCCATGTTGCCGATCTGGAGGTCGAGCACGACCAGGTCCGGGGGGCTTGCCTGGATGGCAGGGCCGACGGCGATACCCTTCGTCACTTCGGTGACGACGGTGTCGCGGGCGCTCAGGACGGATCTCACGTCCTCTCGCACGGAGGCGGAGTCACTGGCGATGAGGATGTGCGGCACATTCGAAGGGTAATCCGCCGGCCCGCCTGGGTACCATCCCGTAACCTTGCAGGTCCCGGCCAGGTCAGGCGGACGCCAGCAGCGGTAACAAGGAGGACTCCCCGTGCTCGACATCCAGATCGACTCGGTTGACGACTACACCATCTGTCGGCCGGTCGGTGAGCTGGACGCCTTCACGGTCAGCCAGTTTCGCCAGGCCCTGGCCCAGCTGGCCTCCAACCCACGCCTCCTGATCGACATGTCGGGTGTTCCTTTCGTGGACTCGGCCGGTCTGGGTGCCCTAATCGGCGGGATCCGGCGGGCGCGCGAGCTCGGCGGGGATGTCGCCGTCAGCTGCAGCCGGCCCACGTTGACCCGCCTGCTGCGGACCACCGGCTTCGACCGCATCGTGACCGTCGCCGAGACCGTCGAAGAGGCGGCGGCCTCCCTGGTGCCGGGGCCGTCCCCGACCTGACCCCGCTGGCTCAGGCGGCCGCCGGCCCGCCCTGTCCAAACAGGTGATCGGCGATCACGGCCAGCCCCTCGAGGTCGTGGACGTCGTCGGCCAGGAACGGCACCCGCGCCACCGGGGCGGGGGCGACCTCCGCGGCCAGGGCGGCGTAGTGACCCTCCTCGCGCGCCGACATGGCGCGCAGCTCGTCGCGGTTGGCGACCAGGGCAGCCAGAGCTTGGCCGTCCCCCGTGGCGCTGGCATCGACCGGAGCGGCCGCCGAACCCTCGGTCGCTGACGACCCGTCTGGCCGGGCGTCGAAGCGGGGATGCAGGCGGTTGACCACCAGGCCCTGCACGGCGATGTGCGATCGGCCCAAGCGCTCGGCGAAGAACAGGGCCTCGTCGACAGAGTCGCGTCGCGGCGAGGCGACGAGCACGAAGGCCGTCGAGGGCTGCGACAGGAGCTCCAGCACGCCATTGGCGCGGTTCCGAAAGCCCTGTTCCATCCCCTCGAAGGCCTGAAAGAAGGCCACGGTGTCGCTCACCATCTCGGCTCCCACCACCTTCGCCACGGTCCGGAGGAACGCCTGGGTCGCGACACTGACCGCGCGTAGGTACGCGCGGGTGGGCAGCACCAGCATGCGAAAGATCCGGTTGTCGAGAAACCGGGTCAGTCGACGGGGCGCGCTCAGAAAGTCGAGCGCGCTTCGAGTCGGTGGCGTGTCCACCACGATGAGATCGAAGCCGCCCTCCTCGTGCAGCTCGTACAGCTTCTCCATGGCCATGTACTCCTGGGTGCCGGACAGGGCGTCGGAGAGGTTGCGGTAGAGCCGGTTGTCGAGGATGCCGTGAGCCTGCTGCGGATCGTGGGCGTAGCGGACGACGAGATCGTCGAAGGTGCCCTTGGTGTCCAGCATGAGCGCCCATAGCTCGCCCGGCCACTTCCCCTCGACTCGTCCGGGGGTGTTCGTGAGCGAGCGCAGGCCGAGCGCGTCGGCCAGTCGACGGGCAGGGTCGATGGTCACCACGCAGGTCCGCCGGCCTTGGCGGGCCCCCTCGACGGCGATGGCCGCGGCCGTCGTCGTCTTGCCCACGCCGCCCGATCCACAGCACACGATGATGTTGCGTCCGGCGACGAGCGAGGCGAGATCGCTCACGAGGCCGACTCCGCGCTCTTGGGCCTGCCTCCCGGGCCGCCTGTGCTCCCGGGCTGGCCGCCCGCGCCGGCTGTGCTGCCGGGCCTGCCTCTCGGGCCGGCTGCGCTCCCGGGCCGGCCTCCCGGGCCGGCCATGACCTCCGGCAGGCGCTCCAGGCCGGCGGCGAGCGCATCGGCCAGCTGGTCGATCTCGCCCAACCCGATCTCGGTGGTGAACAGGTTCGGCAGCCACAGCTGCGGGAGCGGAAGGCCCTCCTCCAGCCGCCTCACCTGCTCTGCCTGCACCTCCTCCCGCCTCCGGCGGAACTCCGCCGCCGCCCCCAGCGCCTCAGCTTCCCCTGGCCCCAGCGCGACGCCGGCGAGAGCGGCGGCCTGGACCGGGTCGACCTCCAGGTGATCGAGGTGGGGGTAGATGCCGTTGACGATCACCGGGCCCAGGCTGGTGCCCACCCGGTCCTCCAGCTTGAAGGCGGTCTCCACCGTCTCGTTGACCGGAGTCTCTTCCGCGAGGGTCACCAGCACCACCTGGCAGCGGGACCCGTCGGACAGCAGCTCGACGACGTCCGCCGCCTGGGTGCGGATCGGACCCCCACGGGCCGAGTCCAGCAGGCCCTGGGCGCTGGTGAGGAAGGTGATGGCGTGGCCGGCGGCGGGGGCATCCACGACGATGAGATCGGCCTCCCGGGCCCGCTCGAGCTGCTTGACCTTGCCCAGGACCAGAATGTCCCGAATGCCCGGAACGGCGGTCGCCACCACGTCCAGCGCACCCGAGTTGACCAGGCGTTTCGAGACCCGCCGCAGGCCGTGGTCGACGAGGTACTCGAGCAGGGCGTCGTCCGGGGTGAGGGTCCTGGCCCTGATCTCGGCCATCCGCCCACCGTCGGGAGCCTCGGCGCCGTCAGGGCTCAGCACGGCCTCGTCGTAGGTCAGCAGCTCGGGATGACCGAGCGCCGAGGTGAGGCCGCTCTTGCCCTCCAGCTCCACGATCAGGACCGACAGGCCGGTGCGGGCCGCCGTGCGGGCCATGGCGGCGCTCACCGTCGTCTTCCCGACTCCGCCCTTGCCGGCGACGATAATGACGGAGCTCTGAGTGTAAAAGCCGGCAATATCCATGCAATTGGCACACTAGCCTTCGCTCGGCGGGGCCAAACTGCCTGGTCAGTGGCTTTTCTCGCAAGAAGACCCTTGTTGGGACGGCGCGCCAGGGGTAGGGTCAAAAGTTGCAGAGAGGGGGAGCCGTGAGCGTTCAACGAGTAGAGGAGGCGTGGCAGGTTCGAGCAGCCTGTCGGGGACCGCAGGCAGCGGTCTTCTTCCCGCCTTCGCACTTCGAGCGCAAGGACGAGCGCAATGTCCGTGAGGCCCGCGCCAAGGCCATCTGCGCGACCTGCACCGTTCGGAGAGATTGCCTGGATTACGCCCTCCGCATCCGGGAGCCCCATGGGATCTGGGGCGGCCTGAACGAGGTGGAGCGCAAGAGCATGCTGGCCGGGAGGGCCGGATAGGGCTCAGGCGGCGTCACCACTCGCCTGACTGTCCTCGGCCCTCGTGACCTGTAGCGCGTCGATCGCCATGATTGGCCCTCGTGCCGTGGCCCGGTCGTACGCGGTCGCCCGGCGCCTGGTTGCCGTCACGATGGCGCCGGTCGTGAGACTGCCCTGGGTACCCTTGCTGGCGATGGCGAGCGAGCCAGTTGGTCTGCCAACCGGGACCGAGCCGGAGACCGACCGGCCGGGTCACCTCGACTGGGAGCGCACCACGGTCTCCGGCCGGCCCGCCTGCTACGGCGTCGCCGGCAGGGGGCGACCCGTGGTCTTCCTGCACGGGTGGGCGCTGGGGCAGCACGCCTACAAGCGGGCCCTCAAGCGGATCGTCAACCTCGGGTACCGGGTCTACGCCCCCGCTCTTCCGGGCTTCGGTGGGACCGCCGATCTGCCCGGAGGGCCCGTCTCCTTCGCCGGCTACGCCGAGTGGCTGGAGGCCTGGTTCGCCGCGGTGGCGGTGAACGAGCCGGTCGCCTTGGTCGGCCATTCGTTCGGCGGAGGGGTGGCCATCAAGCTGGCCCACGACCATCCGGATCGGGTCTCCTCGCTCGTGCTGGTGGACGCCATCGGACACCCTGGCTGGCGCGTCCTGGGTAACCGGGCCCGGACCCTGTCGGAGCGCCCGCTGTGGGAGTGGGGCTTGCGCGTGCCGCTCGACGTGCTGCCCAGGCTGTCGTCGCGCCACCTGAGGTCGATCCTCGAGGATGTGCTGCCCAACGTCCTGGGCAACCCGCTGGCGCTGTGGCGCGTAGCCCGTCTGGTGCAGGGGTGCGACCTGACGCCCGAACTGACCGAGCTCAGGCGCCGGGGCCTACCCGTCACCGTCATCTGGGGTACGGACGACCGCATCGTCCCGCGGGCGTCCTTCGAAGGGTTGTGCGCGGCGCTCGGCTCGCGGGGCGAGATCGTCGACGGCAACCACTCGTGGCCGCTGACCAATCCCGACGCCTTCGCAGAGACCGTCGCCGCCGCCTTCGTTGCGGCCGAACGGGCGGCCGGTCGGCTCCCGCGTCCCGCCTGATCAAGACTTGGCGGAAGTGGGCGTCGCGCGCCGGCGCGCCGCGCCCACTTTCGCCCCGACGGCGACGAGCACCTACCCCAAGGTGGGCACGCGCGGTCCGGCCACCCGCAGGTCACCCCGCCGCCGCGTCACCCCGTTCGCGTCGAGGTGGGCCAGGAGGGGGAGCAGGAACTTGCGGGTCGTCCCCAGGCGGTCGCGGATCGAGGCCACGGTGACGCCCTCGGGGTGGGTCCGGAGCAGGTCCGCCACCACCCGGGCCGCCCCGTCCACCGCCTCGGCCGCGAAGAAGCATCCGTCGCGCTCGACGACCAGCCCGAGGCGGACCATCTCCCGCAGCTCCACCCGCTCGATCCGGCCCTCGTGGTCCGGAGGGCTGAAGGGCTCGGCGCGCAGGGCGACCAGGAACGGGTGCCCGGCGAGCCGCTCGTGGGCGTCTCCGCTCGCCGCCGGACGGGCCCAGCCGCCCTCGACGACCACCCCGTCCAGGGTGGCGGCGACGGCCCGGTGCCGCTCGTCGAGCGTCGCCAGGTCGAGACCGAGTGGTCCGGCGCCGGCGACGGCCGCGCCTACCGACTCGGTCACCTCGGCCAGGGCGGCTGGGTCCACGACCCACCGACCGGCGACGTCGGGGGGGCGGCGCTCGCCGGTAAGGCGTTCGAGGGCGTCGGTCTCGACCCACCCCCGCTCGGCCAGCACGCGCCCGATCGACCGGCTGGGGGAGGCCTTCGCCGCCGGCACCACGGGGTCCACGTCGAGGATCTCCCCGCCGCCGACCGTCTCGGATCGCCCGCTCTCCCGCAGCACGTAGCGGTCGCCAGGAAGGAGCGGAAGGGGCACCGGGAGATGGAGCCGGACGTGGCCCTCGGTGCCGGGCGTCAGGCTCTGGGCGCCGAGCACCCGGAGGCTGACGGCATGCTCGCCGGAGCCCACGTATGCCTGGTAGGCGCCCCGGCGGCTGACCTCGTGATCGACGGTCGCCAGCACCCCGAGGGCGCAGTCGAGCCTGCGGGCCAGGAACCACTGCTCCGGTCGGACCAGGGCGTCCCCGCGGGAGGGTCGTTCGTGGGCGATGCCGCTCAGGTTGACGGCCACCCGCCGCCCGGGGTCCGTCGACGCCTGGCTCTCGTTGTGGCTCTGCAGCGCCCTCACCCGCACCTTGTGCGGCCTCCGGACGTTGGGACCGACGACGAGCAGCTCCTCGCCCACCTCGAGGGACCCTCCGGTCAAGGTGCCGGTGACGACCGTGCCCGAGCCCCGGGCCGAGAAGGAGCGGTCGACCCACAGGCGGGGACGGCCGCGGTCGACAGCGGTGGGCGTGGAGACCAGGAGACGGTCGAGGGCGTGACGGAGCGCGTCGACTCCCAGCCCGCCGGGCGCGTCGACCTCCACGACCTCGGCGTCGGCCAGGAACGTGCCGGCCACGTGGTCAGCCACGTCCAGGCTGGCCAGCTGGCGCCACTCGTCGTCGAGGCCGGCGACCTTCGTGAGCGCAACCAGCCCCCGGTGCACGCCCAGCAGCTCCAGGATGCGCAGGTGCTCCTCCGACTGGGGCTTCCAGCCCTCGGTGGCGGCCACGACGAACAGGCAGGCGTCGACCGCGCCCACTCCCGCGAGCATGTTCTTGATGAACCGGACGTGGCCGGGGACGTCCACGAACGCCAGCTCGGCACCCGACGGCAGGCTCGTCCAGGCGAAGCCCAGATCGATCGTGAGCCCGCGCGCGCGCTCCTCCGCCAGCCGGTCGGGGTCGGTGCCGGTGAGGGCCTCGACGAGGGTTGACTTTCCGTGGTCGACGTGGCCGGCGGTGGCGAGAACGTGCACTATCCCGCCGCTGGCGGCTTCGTCGCCCCGGCGAGCGCCTTGGCCAGGATGGGATCGTCGGCGGGGTCGACGGTGCGGAGGTCGGCCACCGTTCGATCATCGGTGACCCTTGCGATCACCGGTGGGTTGTGGGCCCGGAGCGCGGCGGTGTGGTCCCCATCGAGGGCGACGCCGGCCGACGGGATGTCCAGGCCCGGCAGCGATCCCCCCCCTGCGACCGACGAGCACTCGACCGGATCGCCCGCGCCCATGCTCGCCGCCCGCTGGCGCAGCTCGGTCACCTCCGTGGTGGCCATCCGCCAGAACGGAATCGCGGCCGCATCCCGGCGCAGGTATGCGAGGAGCGTCTCCTGGAGCGCGCCGAGCACCAGGCCCCCCGGGCGCAGCGCCCGGGCGAGGGGATGACGGGCGCACATGGCCACCAGGTCGGCCCGCCCGGCGACCACACCCGCCTGCGGCCCGCCCAGAAGCTTGTCCCCCGAGAAGGTCACCAGGGCGGCGCCGGCTTCGAGGGTCTGGCGGGCGGCCGGCTCCCCGGCCAGCCACGGCGGGGGCCCGGCCGGCAGCCACGGTGTCCGCTCGTCGAGGAGCCCGGAGCCGATGTCGACGACGACCGGAGGCCCGAGACTGACCAGCTCGGCGACCGAGGCGGACTGGGTGAACCCGACGACGCGGTAGTTCGACTGGTGCACCTTCAACAACAGAGCCGGGTCCTCCGCCAGGGTGGCCGCGTAGTCGGACCGGCGAGTGCGGTTGGTGGTGCCGACCTCGACCAGGTTGGCACCCGAGGCGGCCATCACCTCGGGGATGCGAAAGCCGCCTCCGATCTCCACCAGCTCGCCCCGGCTGACGACGACCGGGTGGTCCCGGGCGAGGGCGGTCAGCACGAGCAGGACCGCGGCGGCGCCGTTGTTGACTACGAGGGCCGCCTCGCAGCTGGTCGCGCGCGCCAGCAGCGCCGCCGTGTGCGACTGGCGCGATCCGCGGCGGCCCGTCTCCAGGTCGAGCTCGAGGTTGACGCCCCGGATGGCGTGCGACTCGGCCGTAGGCCCGAGCGGCGCCCGGCCGAGGTTGGTGTGCAGCAGCACGCCGGTGGCGTTGATCACCGGGCCCAGCAGGCTGCGCGAGACGGAGTCTGCTCGGGCGGCGGCTGAGCCGGGATCGCCGGCGGCGATGGCTTCCCGGGCCGCGTCGACGAGCAGCGGATGCGGCAGGCCGGTGTCGGCGAGGCTCCTGGCCAGCGAGTCCACGGAGGGAGGCCTCACTCTCGAGAGCCTACCGGCGGGCTGTTCGCGGGGCCCTGCCGCCGTGCCACCATAGGGGCCACAAATGAGACGGCTGCTTCGTCCGCTGGCCGTGTTGGGGCTCTCTGGGGTGGTCGTGCCGTTCGCTGTGGGCGGCACGGTCCTCGCCTCGTTCCTCTATCTGCCCCTTCCCGCGGCCCTGCCTCCGGCCAAGCCGTCCGCGTCCGTGGTCAGCCACCTCCTCGATGCGAGCGGTCACGAGTTCGGGCAGCTCCACGCCTTCGGTCAGAACATCCCCGTCGCCGAGCAGGACATCCCCGCCGTGCTCGACCACGCCGTGATCGCGTCCGAGGATCGCAGCTTCTACGACGAGGGCGCACTCTCTCTGACCTCGACCATGCGGGCCGCGTTGGCCAACATCAGGGGCACGGTCCAGGGCGGGTCGACCATCACCCAGCAGTACGTCAAGAACGCGTACACCACCGGCCAGCGAACGATCGTGCGCAAGCTGCAGGAGGCCGTCCTGGCGGCCCAGGTCAGCCGGCAGCTACCGAAGCACGAGATCCTCTTTCGTTACCTCTCGACCATCTACTTCGGTGAGGGGGCCTACGGCGTCGGCGCTGCGTCGGAGGCGTATTTTCGCAAACCCGTGAGCCAGTTGAACGCGTCGGAGGCGGCCATGCTGACGGGGCTCATCCCCGCCCCCAGTTACTACGACCCGCTGGTCAACCCGGAGCTGGCCGAACAGCGACGGGTGACGGTCCTCGGCCTGATGCGCGACCAGCACTTCCTGACGCCCGAGGACTACGCCGCGGCGCTCGCCCAGCACGTGACCCCGGCCGCCCAGGCCAAGCTCGGGGTGCCGGCCACCGTCTTCTTCCCACCACAGCAGCAACAGATCGCCTATCCGTACTTCGAGGACTACGTGCGCCGCTACCTCCTGGCGAAGCTGGGACCGGAGGAGGTCTTCCACGGCGGACTCCAGGTCCAGACGACCCTCGACCCGGCGGTCCAGAGCGCAGCCGAGGCCACCGTGGCCAACAAGCTGAACGGCACCGCGCCCCCCCTCGACATGTCGCTGGTGTCGGTCGAGCCGACCACCGGCTATGTCAAGGCCATCGTGGGCGGGCGCGACTACGGCGCATCCCAAGTCAACCTGGCCCTCGGCGGCTGCCCGGACCGGCCGCCGCCCACCATCCATGAAGACGTCACCCCATCCTGCTGGGATGGGGGGACCGTGACCGGCGGCGGGGCCGGCCGCCAGCCGGGCTCGGCCTTCAAGGTCTTCACCCTCGCCACCGCCCTCTCCAAGGGATTCCTTCCCAGCCGTACCTATCCGGCTCCCGACGTGTACCAGGTGCCGAACTGCGCCGGTCCGGGCTGCACGATCCACAACGCCGAGGGGCAGGGGGGTGCTCCGGCCACCATCGCCAGCGCCACCTGGGCGTCCATCAACACGGTCTATGCCCAGATCATCCGGGACACCGGCGTGCACGACGTGGCCGAGATGGCCAAGCGCATGGGCGTCACCAGCGCCATCTACAACCCCCAGCAGTACGGCCTCTCCTACACCCTGGGCGTGATCGGCGTCTCGCCGCTCGACATGGCCTCGGCCTACGCCACCTTCGACAACCACGGCCTCAGGATCGAGCCGTCGCCCGTCATCAAGGTGACCGACTCGAGCGGCAAGGTGCTGCTGGACAACTCGCATCCCAATGGCGAGCAGGTCATCAGCCGGCCGGTGGCCGACAACGTGACCGACATCCTGAAGGGCGTGATCTCGCAGGGCACCGGCAACCCCAACGCCGACCTGGGGCGTCCGGCCGCGGGTAAGACGGGCACCACCGAGGGATTCCACGACGCCTGGTTCGTGGGCTACACCCCGACGCTGTCCACCGCCGTCTGGATGGGCAACTTCGACTCCGAGTCCAAGCCGCTGACTGGGGTCAAGGGCGTCGGCGAGGTCTACGGGGGCACCATCCCCGCCCAGGCCTGGCACGACTTCATGATCCAGGCGCTCCAGGGGGTGCCGGTCACCGACTTCAGCCAGCCGCCGCCGCTCGTCGCGCCTCCGCCCCCAGGCGTCTCGCAGGGGGCGCAGCAGACCCCGGACCAGACCGGGCAGGGGGGCCCGTACATCTTGCAGCCCACCACGCCGCAGGCCCAGGAGCCGACCACGACCACGGCGCCCCCATCGTCGACGACGACCACGACGACGACGGCACCGCCACCTGGCGGCACCACGACGACCACCGGTCTGCTGCCGAGGCGGTAGGCGCGCGCCGCGGTCGAGCTGTCAGGACTTGGGCCCCGCCGACGGAGGAGATCCGCCGGGGCAGCTCAGGACCTGTTCACAGGCGGACTGGATGGGCACCCCGAAGTAGACCCCGTCCGAGGTGAAGCCGAGCGGGCTGTAGGTGCGCGACGCGACGCCCACGACGTCGCCCTGACCGTTGATCAGCGGGCCTCCCTGGAAGGAGGTGCCGACCGCGGCGTCGCTCTGGAGCACGTTGGACGAGGCATCGGCCACGCTTCCGCTGGTGATCGAGCCACCGGCTGCTCCCAGGCCGGAGACGGCGTAGACGCGGTCGCCGACCTTCATCGGCGCGTCGCCGCTGGCGAAGTTCACGGTCTTCTCGTTGTCCCGGTTGAGCGTGAGCAGGGCCAGGTCCTTGGCCGGCTGCCACGACCACAGCGTCGCCGGGGTGTCCGTGTCGCCCTTGCGCACGTAGATCTGAGGCGCCGGCTGGTGCGTCGCCGCCTGGACCGTGTTGTAGGACGTCACCAACAGCGTCTTGCCGTTGCCCGACGACACCGCGAAGGCCGACCCCACGGAGGGCTGTCCGTTGGCGTCCACGGTGTGGACGAACCAGACCGCGGCCTGTGTCTTCTTCAGCAGGTTGGCGACGGTGGCGCCCTGCGACTGCACGCTCTGAACGGGACCGAGAGAGCGCTGGATCGCCGCTTGGGCGTTCGACTGGTCGGCCTGGATGGTGCCCACGGCGGTCTTGAAGCGCTGGTCGAACCCGTCGACGAAGGAGCCGACCCGCTGGTTGGTCTGGTTGAGGCGGTACTGGTAGTAGGCGTAGAGGATCGTGCCACTGAGGGCGGCCCCCACCGAGGCGGCCACGATCAGCGAGACCATCCCCCGCATGGTCTTGGGAAGGAGCCGATGCCGCCACGTGAGCGGCGCGGTCGCCGCTGCCGGAGTCGTCCCGGCGCCCGCTGACCCGCCAACCGCTGACCCGGCAACCGCGGCGCCGGCCGCCGCCCCGGCCGCGTCGCCGGCAGGACCGCGTCTGGCGCCTGCGCTCCGGCCGGCGATCGCGTCGGGCTCCTTGACGCGTTTGACCGCTTTGGTCGGTCCGACCGATCTGACCTCGTCGGTCGGATTGGCCACCTTGTCGGCCGCTTCGACATCGAACGGCGGCGCACTTGCGGCCCGACGCCCGTTGCCCGTCATCCGGCGGGGCGGTGGAGGCGGCGGCGGGAGCGTGCTCCTCGTCGAAGTTGCGTCGCGTCGCGATGGCGCCCCGTCCCGGGCGGCGCGTCGCGATGGCGGCCCGTCCCGGGCGGCGCGTTGCGATGTCGCCCCGTCCCGGGCGGCGCGCCGCTCGGCGGGCGGCCCGGCGGACCTCCAGCCTTGGGCCGATCGGACGCGTCTGGTGCCGTCCCTCAGCTCCCCTGCCCCCGACCCGGCGTCATCCGGGTCGAGCTTGCTGCTCCCCATCGGGCAAGAGGGTAGCTCGCGGCGGGCGCCACGATGAACGCTGTCTGACGCCGTAGCGATTCGGTAGGTGATTCTCAGCCCGCGTCGAACTAGAACTGGGTCATGCCAGACCGAGACACGGGAAGCCGGCGGCCGGTCTCGCTCGCCAAGGCCGCTGAATATCTCGACCTCCCGGCCCAGTCGGTCGAGGCATTGGTCGACAAGGGGTACCTGGCCGCGCTCGGCGCCGGGAGCAGCGGGCCCGAGTTCGCCCTGGTCGATCTCAAGGCCTTCCTGGCCCGCAACGCCGACAACGGATCGGGCAACATCCTCGATGCCGCGCTGGACAGCGTCGATCCCCAGACCCTGCTCGATGCCCTCGACGGACGTTCCGAGGAGATGGCCAGGAGGGCGTTCGAGATCTTCTCCACCGTGTTCCCCGAGTCCCGGGGCTGGTCGCTGTCCGAGCAGGCGCGCTTCATCGATCAGGCCCGGGCTCGGTTCGAGGCGATCCTGGCTGTCACCGGCCAGGGCGCCGAGGTCGACGAGGCGCTCGTCGGCGACCTCCAGGAGGTCGGAGCGAGCGCCGCTTGGGCCGGCTCGCCGCTCCCGCAGCTGCTCGTCGTGCTGCGCATCTCACGCGACCTCGTTGTCCAGACCGCGGTCGAGCTGGCAGAGGAGCGGGGCCGGCACTGGGGCCTGGCCCTGTCACTGTTGCTGACGCGTGTCCTGCCGGCCATGGACCGGCTGACCGACGCGCTGGCCCAGGGCTACTGGGCCGCCGTGGTCGAGGAGCAGAAGGAGAGCCGGGCCCGCTACGAGAATGTCGTCGAGCACTCCTTCAGCGGCATCTGGGAGGTCGATCTCGAGGGTCGAATCCAGTACGCCAATCCCGCCCTCGGGATCATCCTCGGTCGCCCGACCGACGGGTTGGTGGGCACGCCGCTCACCGACATCGTCGTTCCTCTGGACACCAACTCGGAGCTCGACGCCCTCATCACCGAGCCGCTCGAAGGTGCCGAGGTGCTCGAGCTCACGATCGTGCGTGCCGATGGCGTCCGACGGGTTCTCGAGGTGCGCACCATGCCCCGCTATCACGACGCCGAGCTCGTGGGCTTCCAGGGGGTGGTGCGGGACACCACCACTGCGCACGATCTGGAGGCGGAGAAGAACGAGTTCCTCGCCCTCGTCACCCACGACCTGCGGACCCCGCTCAGCACGATCCTGGGTCTGGGCTCCACCCTCGAGGCCCACGGCCGCGAGCTCGGGCCCGACCACATCCAGCGCACGGGCGAGTCCATTCGCCGCCACGCCGAGCGCATCGCCCGACTGGCCGACGACCTCTACGACGTGAGCCGGCTGGAGGCCAGCTCGCTGCTCCTCGCCCCCCGACCCGTCGATCTGGCCCGGGTGGTCGAGGTTGCCCTGCATTCGGTGGACCTGCTCTCGAACGAACCAAGCCCCTCCGTCGAGGTGAAGGTGCCGACGGGCACGGCCGTGCTGGCCGACCCGCGGCGACTGGAGCAGGTCGTGGCCAACCTGGTGGAGAACGCCCTGGTCCACGGGGCCCCGCCGGTCGGCGTCGAGCTCCGTCGGGCCGACGGCGCCGAGGTCGAGCTGGTGGTGGTGGACCATGGCGGCGGAGTCGCTCCGCTGATGGTCCCCAGGCTCTTCAGCCGGCTCCAGATCCTGGCTCTGCGAGAGCGGGATCGGGCGCGGGGGACCGGCCTCGGTCTCTCCCTGGTGCGAGGCCTGGTCGAGGCCATGGGCGGCCGAGTCTGGTACGAGCCGGCGCCAGAGGGTGGTGCCTGCTTCGCGGTGACCCTCCCCGTGCCCCATCACTCGGGGTCGATCGACAGCTGACCGACCGATCGGCCGGAGAGCTGGCCGGCGAGCTCAGCCGTCGAGCGCGGCCTCGACCCTGTCCAGCATCCGGGCGGTGCAGCCCGACATCTCGACCAACGGGAGGATCTCGTCGACGATGCGACCGGCGATGGTGGCGAACGCCTCTGCGGTCGGTCCCTCGCCATCGAGCGCCACCGGGTGCCCGGTGTCGCCTCCGGCCGCCACCGCCGGATCGAGAGGCACGGCGCCGATGAGGGGAGCGCCGATCTCCTCCGCCACCCGCTGGCCCCCGCCCGCCCCGAACAGCGGGTAGGCCTGGCCGTGCTCGCACACGAAGGCCGTCATGTTCTCGATCACGCCCGCCACGCGCAGGTAGCCCTTGCGGGCCATGTCGGCGGCCCGGGTGGCCACCTTGGCCGCGGCGAGGGCCGGCGTCGTCACGATGATGAGCTCGGTGCGCGGCAGCATCCGCGCGAGACCCATCTGGATGTCGCCGGTGCCCGGCGGCATGTCGACGAGGAGATAGTCCAGCTCGCCCCAGCGGACGTTCTCGATGAAGTGTTGAAGGGCCCGGTTGAGCAGCAGGCCTCGCCACATGATCGCCTCGTCCTCGCCTTCGGCGAGAAAGCCCATCGACACCACCTTCAGCTCCCCCGAGCCGACAGGCTTGGTGATGGGGATCATCGACCATTCCTCGGTCGTCCCCTCGGCCTCGATCCGTCCTTCGATGCCGAGCATGCGGGGGATCGAGAAGCCCCAGATGTCGGCGTCGAGCAAACCCACGGTGAGGCCCCGGGCCGCCAGGGCGGCGGCGAGATTCACGGTGACCGACGACTTGCCGACCCCGCCCTTGCCGGACGCCACGGCCACGACCCGGGCCCCGGGGGGGATCGCGGTATCGGCGGCCTGCTCCCGCGCCTTCCATCTGGCCCGCGACATCACGCGGCTGCGCTCCTCGCCGGTCATCTCGGCCATGCGGACCTGCACCGAGGCCACCCCGGGGAGCCCACCGACCCTGGTCTCGACGTCACTGCGCAGCTGGGTACGCAGGGGGCAGCCGGCGATGGTGAGGGCCAGGTCGACGTCGACGGCGCCACCCTCGGCGACCTCCACGCCCCGGACCATGCCGAGGTCCACGACGTTGTCTCCCAGCTCGGGGTCGATGACGCCGCGCAAGGCGTCCACGACAGCCTCGTGGGGCGGGGGAGAGGCGGCCTTGGCGGTCACGCGTGAATTCTACCGGTCTCGAGCAGTAGTATTCGCCACGTGGCGAAGATAGCGGCACGGCCGGCGGCAGCAGGGGAGGCGGCGCCGCCCGGGGGGCCGAAGGCGCCAGGGGCCCGGCTGGCGGTGTTCAGGGCTCTGGGGGACCGCACGCGCTACGCCATCTACAGCGAGGTCGTCTCGTCGTCGGTGCCGCTGTCCACGTCCGATATCGCCGAGCTCCTCGACCTCCACCCCAATACCGTCCGACCTCATCTCGAGCGGCTGCGAGAGGTCGGCCTGCTCGAGGTCGAGTCGGCCAGCCAGGGAAGCGTGGGTCGACCCCAGCACCGGTACGTGCTCAACCCCGACGCCCCATCCCTCGGCCTCGAACCACCGGCGTACCCGCTGCTCGCCGACTTGCTGGCCCAGCTGGCGGCCGTGCTCGGCGCCCGGGACGACGACGTCGCCGAGGTGGGCCGGTCGTGGGGCCGCCACGAGGCGGAGAGTCTCGGCGGGGCCGACGGCGAGCTGGGGGCCACCGGCGTGTCGGAGGACAGCCCGTGCGTCGCCGCCCTCGTGGGCGAGCTGGCGGAGCTGGGCTTCGACCCGACCACCAAGTGCGCCGAGTCCCGGACGACGGTGGCATTCACCCGCTGTCCGTACCAGGAGCTGGCGGAGGCGCATCCGGAGCTCGTGTGCTGCCTGCACCGGGGCATCGTGGAGGGCATCGTCGAGCGGATGGGCGGGGCGGCGGTCGCCAATTTCGCCACCCTGGCCGATCGGGATCCCTGCCGGGTAGAGCTCGTCGTCCGGTAACCTTTTGACCGAGAGTCCGAGGAGGCACGATCCGTGAGCATGACGTCAGTGAACATCGGCCGGCGGCCCAGCCCCATCATGCTGACCGACCAGGCGACGACGAAGGTGGCGGACCTCCTGGCCCAGGAGGGCAACGCCGAGCTCGCCCTACGGGTGGCCGTTCGACCGGGTGGCTGCTCGGGCTTCAGCTACGAGATGTTCTTCGACTCCGAGCTGGAGAGTGACGACATCGTCCGCAGCTTCGGCGCGGTCAAGGTGGTCGTCGACCCCGCCAGCGCCGAGCAGCTCGCCGGCGCCACCCTCGACTACAAGGACGGCCTTCAGGGAGCGGGCTTTCATATCACGAACCCGAATGCGACCCGCACCTGCGGGTGTGGTTCGTCCTTCAGCTGATCTGCGGCGCTCGGGGTCGCTGTCGCATCAGTAGCGATGTCCGTCAGCCTCGTCGTTGACGGTCAACCGGTCGAGGTCCCCGACGATGGGTCCTCCCTGCTCGAGGTCCTGCGGGACCGGCTGGGTCTGCGCTCGGCAAAGGACGGCTGCAGTCCCCAGGGCCAATGCGGGTGCTGCACGGTGTGGATCGACGGGGCGCCCCGCGTCGCCTGTGTGACGCCGGCGCGACGGGTGGCCGGCCGCTCGGTGACCACGCTCGAAGGTCTCGACCCGGACCGCCTGGAGAGCTGGGCCGATGCGTTCTCCGCCACGGGGGCCAGCCAGTGCGGGTTCTGCACGCCGGGGATCGTCATGCGGCTGGCGGCCCTCCAGGAGCGAGGCGACGGGTCTGTCGAGGAGTCGGCCGTCGAGCGCGCGTTGGCCGCCCACCTCTGTCGGTGCACGGGGTGGCGAACGATCGTCGACGCCGCCCGGCTGGCTGGGAGCTGCCAGACCGGCACGACGCGCGCCGCGGCGGGTCGGGACCTCACCGCCGCCGCCCGCCGGGCCGCGCTCGAGGGCGGGGCGCTCCAGACCGTGGGGCCGTCCGTACCGCTCGGCCAGGGTGGCTTCGCCGACGACACCGCGCCTCCCGACGCGCTGGTCGCCGTGCCGGATGGCGCTGGCGGGTGGGCCGTCGCCGAGACCCTGAGGGAGGCTCGGGCTGCGGCCGGCAAGGTCCAGGGGCGGCGCAGCACGATCGAGCTGCAATACCCGCTCGAGGTGCCGCCCGGCCCGTGGCGGCAGACCCTGCGCACGACATGGGTGGAGCCTGCCTACCTCGAGACCGACGCCTCGTGGTGTCGCCCGGGAGGCGAGCCGGCCACACCTCTGGCCAACGGTGGCGCCTTCGGCGCCAAGCTGGCGTCGCCAGCCCCCGACGTCGCCCGCCGGCTGGCCGACGAGCACGGCCGCCCCGTGCGGGTCCTGCTCTCCCGCGAGGACACGGTGCGGCTCGGCCCCAAGCGGCCTCCCGTGGCGGCCGGTGTCGGGTTGGACGGCACCGGGGTGATGCGCGTGGTCCGGACCCCCGGCGTCGCCGACGCCGTCCATTCGGTGGCCCCGGGGATCATCGTCGAGGAGGTGGATGTCGCCGGACCCCCGACCTCGGCCGCCATTCGCGGCGCCGGATGGGTGGAGACGGCCGTGCTCCTGGCCGTGCTCTCTGGCCTACGAGATGACAGTGGGCTCGAGCGGGGGTCGGAGATGCGGGTGGAGCTGGGGTCGGGGGCGACGGCCGAGGCGTCGATCGCAGCTGACGGTGCCGTCGGGGTCCGGGTGTCGTGCGGGCTGCCCCTCGACGACGTGGTGCTGCGCTCCTACTGCACCGGCGCCGCCCACATGGCCCTTTCCTGGGTGCGGTCCGAAGGCCTCGCCGTCGACGAGGAGGGTGAGCCGTGTGATCTCACGATCCGGTCGTTCGGCATCCTGCCGGCGCGGGAGACGCCGGCGGTCCACGTCGAGATCGTTCACAGCGAACGGTCTCCCGTCAATGGCTCAGACGCTGTCTTCGCCGCCGTGGCCGCAGCGGCGTGGTTGGATGCCGGGCTGACCCAGGACTGGCCCACCGGCGGGCCCGACCGCCGAGGCTGAGCGGCACGGGCCGATCGCGGTCAGAGCGACCAGCGGGGCTGTCCGAAGCGGTAGCCCACGGAGCGCACGGTCTGGATGAGATTGGCGTGCTCCTCGCCCAGCTTGGCCCGAAGGCGCCGAACGTGGACATCCACGGTGCGGGCCCCTCCGAAGTACTCATAGCCCCACACCCGGCTGAGCAGGATCTCCCTGGTGAAGACCTTGCCGGGGTGGGTGGCGAGGAACCGCAGCAGCTCGTACTCCATGTAGGTGAGATCGAGCGGTCGACCCTCGACAGCCGCCTGGTAGGTCTCCAGGTTGAGCGCGAGTGGCCCGTGCTCGACCAGCTCGGGTCGGCCCCCGCGTCCTGTGCGTACGAGGAGATGCTCGAGACGCGCGGCGAGCTCGGTGGGACGAAACGGCGTCACGCAGAAGTCGTCGAAGATGTCCTCTCTCGATGGGAGGCTGCCCACCTGGTGGGCGTCGATCAGGACCAGGATGGGTTCGAGCGGCGGCTCCCGCTTGCGGAGCGCCCGGCACAATGCGAAGCCGGCTTCGGCCTCCTCGTCCACCGACACCACGGCACCAGCCCATCCCTCGACCGGCTCCCTGGCCGAGGCCTGCTCGGCCATGGTCGCCGCGTGCCACCGGTAGCCGGCCAGCTCGAGAGCCTGGATCAGATTGATCGGAGCGGGGTCCGGGAAAAGGAGGAGGGGCTCCACTGGGTTCCTTGGTGTCTTACAGCTGGGGCAGGTAGCGGTCGAGCTCGAACTGGCTCACCTGGGTCTTGTAGTCGACCCACTCGGCGCGCTTGTTGCGGATGAACCATTCGAACACGTGCTCACCCAGGGTCTCGGCGACGAGCTCCGAGCCTTCCATGGTGGCGATGGCGTCGGCCAGGCTCGCCGGCAGGGGACGGATGCTCTCGGACGCCAGCTCCTCGGGTGTCATGGCGTAGAGGTTGGTGGCGGCCTCCGGGGGCAGCTGGTACCCCTCCTCGATGCCCTTGAGGCCGGCGGCCAGGACGACCGCGAACGCCAGGTACGGATTGCAGGCGGGATCGGGTGCCCGGTACTCGATCCGGGTGGAGTCGACTTTGCCCCGCTTGATCACCGGTACCCGCACCAGCGCCGATCGGTTGTTGCGGGCCCACGAGAGATAGACCGGGGCCTCGTAGCCGCGTACCAGGCGCTTGTAGGAGTTGACCCACTGGTTGGTCACGGCGGTGATCTCCGACGCATGCCGCAGCAACCCGGCGATGAACCCCTTGGCCACCTTGGACAGGCCGTGCTCGTCGCCCGGGTCGTGGAAGGCGTTGATGTCGCCCTCGAAGAGCGAGAAGTGGGTGTGCATGCCCGATCCCTGCACACCGGCCAACGGCTTGGGCATGAAGCTCGCGTGCACGGAGCGCTCCTGGGCGATCTCCTTGACCACGAGGCGAACGGTCATGACCGTGTCGGCCATCGTCATGGCGTCGGTGTAGCGAAGGTCGATCTCGTGCTGGCTGGGGGCGTCCTCGTGCTGGGCGTACTCGACCGGGACGCCCATGTCCTCGAGCGTCAGCACGGTGCGCTTGCGCAGGTCGCCCGCCAGGTCCGCGACGGTGAGCTCGAAGTACGAGCCCCTGTCGAGGGGACGGGGCGGATGGGACGGGTCAGCATCGGCGAAGTAGAAGTACTCCAGCTCGGGGGCGGCGTAGAAGGAGAAGCCCCGCTCCCGGGCCCGCCCGAGCGAGCGCCGCAGCACGTGGCGGGGGCAGCCCTCGAAGGGAGAGCCGTCCAGGTTCGAGATGTCGCAGAAGACCCGGGCCACGGCGCCTTCCTCGGTTCGCCAGGGCAGGATCTGGAACGTCTTGGGATCGGGCCGGGCCAGCACGTCGCTCTCCTGGATCCGGCTGAAGCCGTCGATCGCGGAGCCGTCGAAGGTCATGCCCTCCTCGAGGGCGTTCTCCAGCTCGGCGGGGGTGATGCTGAAGCTCTTGGGCGTCCCCAGTACGTCGGTGAACCAGAGCTGGACGAAGCGGACGCCCCGCTCCTCGACCATCCTCAGCACGTATTCCTCTTGGCTCTGCATCGCTGTCCTCCGGATGGGTGCCCCGACGGGGCTCTCCTCGACCGACGCGCACTAGTCTCGCAGGCGCCAGACGCCCTGGACGCCCGGTTCACAGCATGTTCACACTGGGGTAACAGGTGGGAAATGCCAGGTGACAAAGCTTTCTCTGTTCCCGCCAGCGGTTGACGTCGAGCCATAGCCGGCCTGCAGGGCCGGCCCGAATGACACAGGAGGGCCAGTGGATCGGACACCGGCCGAGGTGCTGCGCCTCGCCCAGGACGAGGAGATCGAGATCGTGGACTTCCGGTTCTGCGATCTGCCGGGGCTGACCCAGCATTTCTCCGTGCCCGTCACCCAGCTGACGGACGACGGCTTCGAGGAGGGCTACGGCTTCGACGGCTCCTCGATCCGGGGATTCCAGGAGATCCAGGAGTCGGACATGATCCTCGTGCCCGACTCCAACACGGCGGTCGTGGACCCGTTCCGCCAGCACCGGACACTCAATATCAACTGCTTCGTCAAGGATCCGGTGACCGGGGAGAGCTACACGCGCGACCCGAGGTACGTGGCCAAGAAGGCGGAGGACTACCTGATCTCGACGGGGATCGCCGACACCGCGTACTTCGGTCCGGAGGCCGAGTTCTTCGTCTTCAACGACGTCCGCTTCGAGCAGGACCAGCGGTCGGCGTTCTACGCGGTGGACTCGATCGAGGGCATCTGGAACTCCGGCAAGGACGAGGGACCCAACCTCGGGTTCAAGCCCCGCTACAAGGAGGGGTACTTCCCCGTTCCGCCGATGGACCACTTCCAAGACCTGCGCTCGGAGATGATCCTCACCATGGAGCGCATGGGGATCGACATCGAGGTCCATCACCACGAGGTGGGCACGGCCGGCCAGGCGGAGATCGACATGCGTTTCGACACGCTGCTGTCGATGGCCGACAAGCTCATGAACTACAAGTACATCGTGAAGTCGGTCGCCCGGGACGCCGGGTACACGGCGACATTCATGCCCAAGCCCCTCTTCCAGGACAACGGTTCAGGGATGCACACACACCAGTCGCTGTGGAAGGGCGGCGAGCCGATGTTCTACGACGAGACCGGCTACGCCGGGCTCTCCGACGAAGGGCGCTGGTACATCGGCGGGCTCCTCAAGCACGCCCCGGCCATCCTGGCCTTCGCCGCCCCGACGACCAACTCGTACAAGCGTCTGGTGCCCGGCTACGAGGCGCCCGTCAACCTCGTCTACTCCCAGCGCAACCGCTCGGCCTGCTGTCGGATCCCGCTCTACTCCAAGAGCCCGAAGGCCAAGCGGGTGGAGTTCCGGTGCCCCGACCCGTCCTGCAACCCGTACCTGGCGTTCTCCGCCATGCTCATGGCCGGCCTCGACGGTGTGCAGAACCGCATCGAGCCCCCCGACCCGGTGGACAAGGACCTCTACGACCTTCCCCCGGAGGAGCTGGCCCTCGTTCCCCAGGTTCCCGGCTCTCTCGAGGCCGCCCTCGATGCGCTCGAGTCCGATCAGAAGTTCCTCCAGGTCGGTGGCGTCTTCACCCCTGACCTGGTCGAGACGTGGATCGAGTACAAGCGGACGCGCGAGCTCGATGAGATCCGCCTCCGCCCCCATCCCTGGGAGTTCATGCTCTACTACGACATCTAAGATCCGCGCCGGTGTAGGAGGCGGCGGCCAACAAGCCGACTCCCTCGACGCACCTTCGGTCTTCTTCATGGTCGCCGTACTCGTGGTCACGACGCCGTAGCGATTAATCCGTCGACGGTGAGGCTCGTCGTCGCTACCGTGCGTTCACTCATCCCGAGTGGCCGAGGGTCCTGGCCCGATGCAACGCCAGGACCAATGAGGAGGAACCGGCTTGGCTTGCCTCGATCGCTTGCAGTTCCGTCTCGCCCAGAATGCGGACACCGAGCGAATCGCCGCCCTTCACGCCGACAGCTGGAGCCGACATTATCGGGGCGCCTACTCCGACGCCTTCCTCGACGGCGACGTCGCGAGTGATCGCCTCGCCCTGTGGAGCGACCGGTTCGACCAGCACGATTCGGGTGCCTGCACGATCCTCGCCGAGCACGACGATGCATTGATTGGCTTCGCTCACACGATCTTCCACTTCGACGCCACGTGGGGTGCGCTCCTCGACAATCTCCACGTCATCCACGGACACAAGCGACGTGGGCTCGGATCTCGCCTCTTGGCGCTGACCGCCGCCGCCGTCGCCGAGCGATCGGACAGCGAGGGGTTGTACCTCTGGGTCCTCGAACAGAACGTGGATGCTCAGGCGTTCTACGACGCGTGCGGAGGCAGATGCGTGGAGCGGGCTCCCGTGCCAGCCCCAGGAGGGGTTCCGGACCGGCTCAACGGATCGCCATCCGGGCTGCGGTACGTCTGGCGCGACCCGTCTGCATTGGCTGAGGGCAGCCGCTCGTTGTTGCGTGGATGAGCCTTCTTCGCGATCGGATCACGCCGCCTCGGCCACCGCCGTCCAGAAGTCGGTGAAGCCGTCGAGCGGGCTCGTCATCGCCCGCTGGGTCAAGAGGACGGCGACGGTGCCGCGTACCGGGTCCACGTGCGCCGTCGTCCCCGTCCCACCGGTCCAGCCCCAACGACCGGGCGCCATCCACGGGTGGACGGCCTCCGCATCCACCCCCGTCCCCAGGCCCCATGACCCCCCTTCTCCGACGATGGGCGCCGCTTGCCGGCGCTGCTCATCGGTGAGGGCGTCGGCTGTCATCAGGGCGACCGACTCGGCGCTCAGCACGGGACCGCCGCCGTCGGCCATCGCGCAGAAGAAGGCCAGGACGTCCCCGGCAGAGGACAACAGGCCCGAGCTCAGCTTCTCGAAGCTCGGCGGGCGGGCAAAGAGGCCGTCCGGCGGGTCCAGGACGTCGAGCCCCTCGGGCCCCGGCAGGTAGGCCGTGGCCAGCCGGTCGACGCCACTCGTCCAGAAGGTCGTGGACGCCATGCCGAGCGGTCCCGTGATGCGCTCGGCGACCAGCTCCGACAGCGGCTTCTCGGCGGCGCGGGAAAGCAGTACCCCGAGGAGGTCGATGCCAGTGTCGTACAGCCATCCCTCCCCCGGCTGGAAGGCGAGCGGCAGGTCGGCGACCGTGGCCACGAACTCGTCTCCGGACATGGACGGCGTCAGCGGACCTGGGTGGACGCCCCGCTCCAGCATGGCGCTCCGCACCGGGGTCTCGGCTATCCCCACTCCCCAGCCGGAGGTGCAAGTCAGCAGGTGCCTGACCGTGACGGGTCGGGCCACCTCGGTGGTGGCATGAAGCGGGGCGTCGGGGGACACGAGGACGCGCGGGCTCGCCGCCTCCGGCAACCAACGTGCGATCGGGTCATCGAGGTCGAGCGCACCGTCGGCCACGAGGCTGAGCGTGAGGGTGCCGCCGATCGGCTTGGTGAGCGAGGCGATGCGGAACAGCGTGTCGTCGCGCATCGGCGCGCTCTCCGGCTCGACAGCCATCCTGCCGCCGGCCCTGATCTCCACCTGGGCGCCGATGCGGACCGCGCCCACGTACCCGGGGATCCTGCCCGACGCGACCTGCGCATCCTGTACCTGCCACACGCCGTTGCGCTCTTTCTGTGTCACGCGCGCTCCTCCAAGATCGTCGAATGGTTGCGACTGGCCCTGTCGTTCCAGCTCATCGGTCGATGCGCGATTCCGCAGTGAGCGGGGCCACCACGTGCTCAGCCAGGTAGGCGATCTGCTCCTCGCCGGGGTCGAACAGCGAGATGTAGGAGATGCCGGTCCGATCTCGCCAGTGACGGAGCTGGTCCCGCAGCTCGGGCCCGGTACCGCAGAGGTAGAGGGTCGACCCGTCCATCTCGCTTCGGGTGATCCCCGAGGTCTCTGCCTCCTTGGCGATCGCGGCGGCGCCGTCATCGCCGACGATGACGGTCGGCACCATCGTGTTGAGCTCGATGGCGTCAGGATCCCGCCCCTCTGTCTCGGCTCCCTCCCGCACCCACGCCGCCTTCTGTGCCATCCGCGCCATCGTCGAGTCGGGCAGCGAGTCGATCACTGACCAGGTACCCGAGCTCTGGCGAGGGATCATCGAGACAGCGTCGGCGACGCGCCCGCCGAGGTGCATGACGGCCCGCCCACCGCCGCCGATGAGGAGGCGAGGCCGGACTGGAGCGCGGGCCACCATCGGAGAGTCCGTCACGCGGTAGAAGCGACCGTGCATGGTGGTCGACGGCTCGCTCCACAGCCGTCGCACGAGCGACACCGCCTCAGCCAGCCTCGCCACCCGGTCGGCCGCCGGCTCGAAGGGCCGGCCGGCGGCGGCGAAGTTGGCGGCGACGTACCCGGCGCCGAGCCCGAGCTCGAACCGGCCGCCCGACATGCGATCGAGGGTCGCCGCCGACTTGGCGGTGAGCACTGGGTCCCGCAACGCCGTGTCGAGCACCAGGGTCCCGACCCGTATCCGCTCGGTGACCGCGGCGATGGCCCCCAGTGCGGCGACGGGCTCCCACTGGGGCACGACCAGATGATCGGTGAGGGTGATGTGCGAGAAGCCGAGCCGCTCGTAGGTCAGGACCCGGTCGACCCAACTCTCGATGGGCAGGTCCCAGAAATGGAGGCCGAAGCGGAACGGGTGGGGCACCGCAACGGCATGCTACCGATGTCGCCCGCTCGCGACTTGGCGCAGCGACCTCGGCGGGCCCTACAGTTCCCCACCCCGAACACCAGGAGGAGAGATGAAGCTGCGGGCTGGGGCGTTGGCCGTTCTCGTTCTTGGGGCGCTCGGAGGAAGCGTCCTGCTCCCGGGGGTCGAGGCCGCGAGCGCGGCGTCGCTTCCGCCCCTGCCGCTCGTCTATACGTGCTCGGCCACCGACACGATCGCACCGACGGGCGCCAGTACGCTCACAACGGTCGGAACCTCGGTGTGCAGTGGCCTGCTCGCCCAGCACGCCACGACGAGCATCGAGTTGGTGACCCCGATCCCGTTGATCAGCCTGTCGGTGCCGCTCTCGACGAGCTCGGCCTCCTGTACGTCGTGCACGTCACTCATCGGCCATGACAGCGCGACAGTTCTACCGGCGCCGGGGGTGAGCTACCAGGGGAGCTACATCGACACCATCACCGCACCAGCGGGATCGTCATTCCTGCCCTCGCCCGGGTGCACCCCCGTTCCACCCAACGTTCTCATCTGCGCGGCCACCAGCACGTACACGTACTGATGACGGGGCAGGCAGGGATCAGTTGAAGATGCCGTCGCGAAGAGCCAGGCCCACTGCGCCCGCCCGGTCGCGCACTTCGAGCTTGCGGTACAGCGAGTGGAGGTGGGTCTTCACCGTCTCCTGACCGACGAAGAGGCGCTCAGCGATCTCGCGGTTGGCCAGGCCGTCCACCAGGAGGGCGAGTACATCGCTCTCACGCTGACTGAGGCCCAGTCGGGCACCGGGCCAGCCGCCCAGATCCCTGGAGCGGCCCATGGCAAGGGCCAGCCGGGAAGCGAGGGTCGGATCGATCACCACCTGCCCGTCGCGCGCGCGCTCGAGGTGATGGACCAGCTCGACCGCTCCCAGCGACTTCAGCAGGTAACCAGCGGATCCTGCCCGGAGAGCCTCGAACATGCGACG
>DASXCO010000077.1 GCA_036491125.1 Acidimicrobiales bacterium
CGACACCGCGTTCGCTCGCGCTGAGCAGGACGATGAGGTGAGGGTCGTGATCCTCGGCGGCGCCGGGCCGATGTTCTCCTCCGGTCACGACACCGGGTCGTCGCTATACCAGGAGGAAGCGTGAGGTGGCAGTCGACCGCACCCGACGCAGTCGATCAACGGCGGCACTCGCGATGGCGTCGAACGTCTGATGCTCCAGGAGTGGCACTACTTCTTCGAGAACACCCGGCGGTGGCGTAACCTCCGGAAGATCACGATCGGCCAAGCGCATGGCGACGTCTTCGCCGCCGGCCTCATGCTCCTCTGGGCCTGCGACCTCATCGTGTGCGCCGAGGGCACCCGGTTCGCCGACGTCGTCGGCACTCGTCTGGGGATGTGCGGCGTCGAGTACTTCGCTCATCCGTGGGAGTTCGGTCCCCGCAAGGCCAAGGAGCTGTTGCTGACCGGTGACGCGATCGACGCCGACGAGGCGTACCGGCTTGGCATGGTGACCAAGGTGTTCCCGGGTGATGCGCTCCAGGAGCACACGATCGAGCTCGCCCGGCGCATCGCCCAGCTCCCCACGATGTCGGCGCTGCTCACCAAGGAGGCCGTCAACCAGACGGTCGACAACATGGGCTTCTACAACGCGCTCAACGCCTGCTTCACGCTGCACGAGCTGAACCACTCGCATTGGGCCTGGGTGAACGAGGACCGGTTCCCCATCGCCAAGGAGGACGCCGGGATCCCCAACTGGCGGGAGGCCCCACCGATCGTGCCCGCGGTCAAAGACCGGGTGCGGGCGGACTGACTCCGTTACGGCGCTAGCGGATCCGAGGCTCGATGCGCGAGCCGGAGCGAAACGCCTCTTGCCCTTGCTCCAGCCGTTCGCTCGTCGTGCCGAGCTGCAGGAACACGTTGCCCAGGTCGATGGCCTGGCTTGCGGGGAGGTCCTTGGCCGCCCAGAGCGTCCGCAGCGTCGCCTGCACGGCATGTGGCGGCTGCGCGGCGAAGACGCTCGCCAGCCGGCGCGCCGCGGGGAGGAGCTCGGACGACGGGACGACCTCGCTGACCAGGCCGAGCCGCTGCGCGGTGGCGGCGCTGATGCGCTCATGACTTCCGGCGAGGGCCATGCGCAGCACCTCACCGAACGGCATGCGGCGGAGCAGGAGGATCGGCTCGAACGCCGCCACCATCCCATAGGTGACGTGAGGATCGAAGAAGGTGGCGTGCTCGGCGGCGATGATGACGTCGGACTCGCCGAGCATGTAGAACGCCCCGGCGCACGCCATGCCGTTGACCGCCGCGACCACAGGCTTCCACAGCTCCTGGCTCTTCGGACCGAGGTCGCGACCCGGATCCTCGTAGGTCAGCGGGTCGAACGTGAACTCGGGCACGCTCGATCGGTCTATTCCCGTGCAGAACGCCTTCTCGCCCCGGCCGGTCAGCACGATGGCACGCACGTCGCTGTCGGATCGGAGCGCCTGCCACAGCCGCGTCAGCTCCTGTGTCATCGTGGGGTCGAACGCGTTGTGCACCTGCGGCCGGTCGAGGGTCACCGTCGCGATCCCGTCAGAGAGCTCGAGGGCCAGGGTCGTGAGGTCCACGCCGGAGCGTAGCCCGGGCCACCCCCGATCGGCCGGCCCGGGTCGGTACCCGCCCCCGGGCCGGTGATCGCCCGCACTCCGAATCCATTTGATGTAATTTGCCCGACGCCCGCCGATCAGTGCGGCGAGGGGGTACGGGTGGACAGCTTCGAGACGATTCTGTACGAAGAGCGGGACGGCGTCGCCGTGGTCACGCTCAACCGTCCCGAGGTCTACAACGCCTTCAACTACGCCATGCAGTTGGAGCTGCGACAGGTCTGGAGATCGCTCCGGACCAACGACGACGTGCGCGCCGTCATTCTGACCGGCGCGGGCGACAAGGCCTTCTGTACCGGGATCGACCGCCAGGAGGCCATCCAGGAGGGCTACCTCGAGAAGAAGTCCACGCCGTCGAAATCCGGTCGGCAGTCGACGCCGTTCATGTTCAACGACCCCGGGGCGAATATCAACCCGAAGGAGAACGACCTCTGGAAGCCCGTCGTCGCCGCCGTGAACGGCATGGCGTGCGCTGGCGCCCTCTACATGCTCGGGGAGGCCGATATCGTCATCGCCGCCGAGCACGCCACCTTCTTCGACCCTCACGTCACCTACGGGATGGTGGCCGGGTTCGAGTCCGTGCACCTGTTCCAGAAGCTGCCCCTCGGCGAGACACTGCGCGTCGCGCTGCTCGGCGCCCACGAGCGCATGTCGGCTGCTCGGGCCCACCAACTCGGTCTGGTCTCCGAGGTCGTGCCCGCGGCCGAGCTCCTCGAACGTGCACTCTGGGTCGGAGACAAGATCGCGTCAGCGCCAGTGCTCGCCATCCAGGGAACCCTCCGCGCCATCTGGATGGCCAATGAGGTTGCCCGCCGCGAGGCGCTACGGCAGGTGTCGTTGTTCGTCTCGCTCGGCACGGAGCGCGAGAACCTCGCCGGCGGCGAGCAAGCGTTCAAGTCCGGTCGCCGCGAGTGGCGACTGCGCTAGCGTTCGTTTTTGACTGCGACGTCAATATTAGCTATCGTCGGCCCAGCCGGGTCGTCGCGCGCGAAGGGGGCGACACATGGGTGGAACTGCGGGACCGAGGTCGGAGACGCGGATGCTCGTCGAGGGACGGTTGATCGACGCCGACTCCGACAGGACCTTCGACAACGTGAACCCCGCCACCGAGGAGGTGCTCGGTGAGGTCGCCGACGCGTCGCCGGCGGAGTTGCGCCGCGCTATCGACGCCGCCCGCCGGGCGTTCGACGAGACCAGGTGGTCGACCGACCGGGCCTTCCGCCAGCGTTGTCTCGAGCAGCTCCAGGAGGCGCTGGAGGCCGAGCGGGAGGAGGTACGCGAGGAGCTGATCCTCGAGGTCGGCTGCCCCCGGATGACCACCCACGGCCCGGCGCTCGACCAGCCGCTCGACGGCGCGCTGCGCTACCCGGCCAAGCTGATCGACGAGTTCGCCTGGGAGACCGACCTGCCCGACGCCCCCGGGCAATCGGGCGAGCCGAATACCCGTCAGGTCTGGAAGGAGCCGGTTGGCGTCGTCGGTGCCATCGTGCCGTGGAACTTCCCTTTCGAGGTCACGCTCAACAAGCTCGGCCAGGCCCTCGCCACCGGTAACACCGTGGTGCTGAAGCCGGCGCCGGACACGCCGTGGAACGCGACTCGAATCGGTCGCCTCGTCGTAGAGCGCACCGACATCCCGCCGGGTGTCCTGAACGTTGTCACGTCGTCCGACCACCTGGTCGGCGAGGAGCTCACGCTCTCGCCCAAGGTCGACATGATCTCGTTCACCGGGTCGACAGCCGTCGGCAAGCGGATCATGGAGAAGGGCGCGGCGACGCTGAAGCGGGTCTTCCTCGAGCTAGGCGGCAAGTCGGCGACGATCGTGCTCGACGACGCCGACTTCACGACGGCGCTGATGGTCGGGATGGCCGTCTGCTTCCACGCCGGGCAGGGCTGCGCCATCCCGACCCGGATGCTTCTCCCCCGCTCGCGCTACGAGGAGGGGGTCGAGCTTCTGAAGCAGTACTTGGGCGCGGCACCATACGGCGACCCTCAGCGTCCCGACGTGATGATGGGCCCGCTGATCTCGGCGAAGCAGCGCGATCGGGTGCTCGGCTACATCGAGAAGGGCGTCAAGGAGGGCGCGACACTCGCCCTCGGCGGCGGCCGCCCGAAGGACTACCCGAACGGCTGGTACGTCGAGCCGACGTTGTTCACCGACGTCGACAACTCGATGACGATCGCTCAGGAGGAGATCTTCGGGCCGGTGCTCGTTGCCATCCCCTTCGACGACGACGACGACGCCGTCCGGGTCGCCAACGACAGCCTCTACGGCCTCTCCGGAGGGGTCTTCTCGGGATCGCTCGAGCGGGCGTTGGCGGTGAGCCGCCGCATCCGCACGGGGACACTCAGCGTCAACGGTGGCGCCTACCACGGCGCCGACATCCCGTTCGGCGGCTACAAGCACAGCGGCATCGGGCGCCAGAACGGCCTCGCCGGGTTCGACCAGTACCTCGAGATCAAGTCGCTGGCCTGGCCGAAGTCATGACCGTCGCCAGCGAGAAGATCTACTACGACCCCTACGACTTCGACATCGACACCGACCCCTACCCGCTGTGGAAGCGGATGCGCGACGGGGCACCGCTTTACTACAACGAGAAGTACGACTTCTTCGCGATCAGCCGCTTCGACGACGTCGAAAAGGGGCTGATCGATTGGGAGACGTACCGGTCCGGTCGTGGTTCGGTCCTCGAGATCATCAAGGCGAACATCGAGATACCGCCGGGAAGCATCCTGTTCGAGGATCCGCCCCTCCACGATCTGCACCGCGGGATCCTGTCGCGGGTGTTCACCCCGAGGCGGATGAACGCGATCGAGCCGATGGTGCGGGACTTCTGCGCCCAGACCCTCGACCCGCTCGTCGGCTCGGGGCATTTCGACTTCATCCGTGACCTCGGGGTGTACATGCCGACGCGCACGATCGGCTATCTGCTTGGTATCCCCGAACAGGATCAGGAGGCGATCCGCGTACGCCTCGACGAGGGCCTGCGACTCGGCGACGGCGAGGGCGCGCCGCCGGCACAAGCCGACTTCACCGGGGAGATGTTCGCCGAGTACATCGACTGGCGCGCCGAGCACCCGTCGGACGACCTCATGACCGAGCTCCTGAACGCCGAGGTCGAGGACCACACCGGTGCCACCCGACGACTCACGCGCCAGGAGATCCTCGGCTACGTCTCCTTGCTGGCCGGGGCCGGGAACGAGACGACGACGAGGCTGATCGGCTGGACCGGCAAGCTGCTCGCCGCCCACCCCGACCAGCGGCGCGAGATCGTAGAGAACAGGACCCTGGTCCCGCAGGCGATCGAGGAGATCCTACGCTTCGAGGCGCCGTCGCCGGTGCAGGCGCGCTACGTCGCCCGCGACGTCGAGTATCACGGTCAACCAGTGCCGGAAGGCAGCGTCATGCTCCTGCTCAACGGCTCGGCCAACCGGGACGAGCGCCGTTGGCGGGATCCCGATCGCTTCGACATCCATCGCGAGTCCAAGCAGCACCTGGCCTTCGGCTACGGCATCCACTTCTGCCTCGGCGCCGCGCTCGCCCGTCTCGAGGGGCGGGTGGCACTCGACGAAGTGCTTCAGCGGTTCCCCGAATGGGAGGTTGATTGGGACGAGGCGGTGCAGGCCCGCACGTCCACCGTCCGCGGCTGGGAGCGGCTTCCCGTCGTCATCGGCTGAGAGGAGCCACCAGCTGGTGGCTCCCTCTGCGCAACCTCAGGCTGTGCTGCCGACCGGCACGTCGGCGTTCATCAAGCGAGCGAGGTTCCCGCCCATGATCTTGCGGGCCACCTCGTCCGGCAGCCCCTCGAGCTCCTCGACGTACGTGGCGGGACTGGCGAGACCCTCGGCATGAGGGAAGTCCGACCCGAACAGCACGCGGTCGACACCAACGAGCTCGGCGACCGCGCCAAGGTCGTCCTCCCAGAACGGGCTGATGTGGATCTGTCGCTTGAAGACCGAGACGGGCTCCTCGAGAAAGTCCTGCGGCATCTTCTTGTAGACGTCGGCCAGGTTCTGCAGCAGCGGCTCGACCCAGCTGCTCCCGTTCTCGATCACCGCGACCTTGAGCTGTGGGAAGCGGGAGAGCGCACCGTGGCAGATGAGGGACGACACCGCGTCCTCGACCGGTCGCCACGCGTGGACCATCCGGAAGGCCTGAGGCTGGAACGGCAGCATCTCACTGTCGGAGCCCACCCACTCGTTGGCGTAGCGATCGTAGCCGCTGTCGGACGAGTGCAGGGCGACGAGGATGCCATGGTCGACGACCCTCTCCCAGAAGGGGTCGAACTCCGGCAGGGCGAACGACCGGGGCCCACGGAACCCCGTTACCGGCGCGGGTCGGATGAGCACGACGCGAGCGCCGCGGGCTACGACCCACTCGAGCTCCTCGATGGCGCGATCGACGATCGGCAGCGTGATCACCGGCGTCGCGAAGATCCGTCCCTTGTAGTCGAAATTCCACGTCTCGTGCATCCACTCGTTGAGCGAGTGGATGACCGCATGCGTCGCTTCCGGATCGTCACGAAGGCGCTCCTCGAGCACGCTGGCGAGCGTCGGGAACATGAGCGAGCGATCGATGCCCTGCTCGTCCATGAGCTCGAGCCGCGGACCGGGCTCGCGGAATGCAGGAATCGAACGCATGGGTTCACCGAAGAGCGTACGGCGGTCCTTGCCCTCGGGGTTGCCGCGGCGAAAGTACTCCTCCATCGACCCCGGCCGGGCGACGACATCGAACGTCGGGTTCGGGATGTAGTTGCTGATGCGACCTTTGACGACGATCTTCGTGCGCCCCCGCACCTCGACGTAGTCCACGGCAGCCTTGTACCGGTCGGGCAGGAACTTCGTAAACGCGTCGCGCGTCTCGTAGAGGTGGTTGTCGGCATCGAATACCGTGAAGTCACTCATCCTGGCCATGTCGGGCATGATAGTGCGTTTTGACTGCGACGTCAATATTGGAATACGCTGCTACGGTGATGCAGGACCTGTCGGCCGACCAGCAGTTCTTCAGGGGGACCACGTCGAAGTTCCTCGATGAGCAGATGCCGACAGGTGAGCTGCGTCGCCGTCGCGACACTCAAGCCGGCTTCGACGAGAAGTACTGGCACCGGGGCGCCGACCTCGGTTGGACCTCGCTCCTGGTCGGCGAACACCTCGGGGGCGGCACCGTCAGCGGCGATGGCCTCGTTGACCTGAGCCTGGTCGCCTACGAGTTCGGCCGCCACGCCGCGCCGGGGCCGCTCGTGCCGGACAACATAGTCGCCGCCACCCTCGCCGCGGCAGGCACCGACGCGCACGCAGGCCTGATCGGTGATCTCCTGTCGGGCGGGTCGATCGCGTCCTGGGCGCTGAGCGAACCGCCGCCCCACGACCGTCTTGACGACGTGACCCTCGACATAGGCGTCGACGGCGGCGACGTCGCGCTGAACGGCGTGAAGCGCCCGGTCGAATCCGCGCGACAGGCAGACCACCTGCTCGTGACCGGTCGCACGGGCACCGGTCTGACGCAGGTCCTCGTTCCGACCGACGCCGCTGGCGTCTCCGTGGAGCCGATGCGGACGGTCGACTTGACGCGGCGCTTCGATCGCGTGATCTTCGACGATGTCAGGTTGCCCGCCAGGACGGTGATCGGCGAGGTGGGCGGTGCCGGCGGGCAGGTGGAACGCCAGCTCCAGATGGCCCTCGTCCTCGTCAACGCCGAGTGCGTCGGCGCCATGCAGACCGGCTTCGACATGACGCTCGAGTGGATGTTCGACAGATACTCGTTCGGGCGGCCGCTGGCGTCGTACCAGGAGCTGAAGCATCGCCTCGCCGATATGAAGACATGGCTGGAGGCGAGCCACGCCATCAGCGACGCGGCGGCCGCAGCAGTTGGGTCGGGCTCGCCCGACGGGGCAGAGCTCGTCAGCGCAGCAAAGGCGTTCATCGGTGAGTATGGCACCCAGCTGCTGCAGGACTGCGTGCAGCTCCACGGCGGGATCGGTGTCACGTTCGACCACGACCTGCACCTCTTCCTCCGCCGGCACACCGTGAACCGGGCCTTGTACGGCACCCCCGCAGAGCACCGGCAGCGGATCGCTGACCTGGTCGAACAGCAGAAGGGGGTAGTGGCGTGAGCACCGACGAGATCGAGAACGTCGAGGCCTTCCGGCAGCGGGCTCGCGCATGGATCCACGAGAACCTCCGCCCTGTCGGGCCGGTGGCGCTATCGCTGCGCCGGGAGCGAAGCGACGAGCAGGAGCTCGTCGCCGTCGCCCGCGACCGGGAGGTCCAGCGCATGCTGTTCGACGCAGGGCTGGCGGGAATCTGCATCCCCCCCGAGTACGGCGGCCAGGGTCTCACTCCCGACCACCAGCAGGCGCTCAACGACGAGCTCGCCGGCTACGAGTTCGCCATGCGCCTGCAGGTGCCGACGTTCACGCCCTGTCTCGCGGTCCTGCTCGAGTTCGGCACCGAGGACCAGAGGCGTCGGCACATCCCCGCCATCCTCAAGGGCGAGGAGATCTGGATGCAGCTCCTGTCCGAGCCGAGCGGTGGGTCCGATGTTGCCGGGGCGCTGACGAGTGCGGTCCGAGACGGCGACGAGTGGATCCTGAACGGCTCGAAGGTGTGGACGACGGGCGCCTGGTGGTCCGACTGGGGGCTCTGCCTCGCCCGGACGAACTGGGACGTCCCGAAGCACCGCGGACTCACGGTCTTCCTACTGCCGATCCACGAGCCGGGGGTCGAGGTGCGCCGTATCGAGATGCTCAACGGCAACAAGGAGTTCTGTCAGGAGTTCCTCTCCGACGTGCGCGTCCCCGACACCGACCGAGTCGGTGACATCGACGAGGGATGGACGGTCGGGACGGGGTGGATGTTCCACGAGCGGATGCTCTACAACTCACCGCTCGTCACTGTCCCCACCGGCACCACGCGCGGCAGCGCGAGCTCATCTTCGGCGCTCGACGTCGCCCGGGACGCCGGTCGGCTCGCCGATCCGACGGTCCGCGACCTCATCGGGGAAGCGCGGATGCTCGACGTGGTCGGAGAGGAGCTGCAGCGCCGGATCGGTGATGGCATCGCGACGCAAACGATGTCCGGAGAGACGTCCGCCATCGGCCGTGTCTTCGTGGGCGTCGTCGCGGCGCGGCGGATGACCATACAGTTCGAGATCGCGGGCGCCGCCGGCGCGGCCTGGAGCGACGACGACGGCGAGCTGACCCACTGCGGCACCGACTTCCTCATGCGCCAGACGTCCTGCATCGGCGGCGGCACCATCGAGATGGCGCGCAACGTCATCAGCGAGCGGGTCCTCGGCATGCCCCGGGAACGCACGCTCGATCGCGACGTGGCCTTCCGGGACGTGCCGCGAGCATCATCGCGATGAAAGGTCCCGTTTCCTCGGCGATGGCGGCGCTACCGACGTTGCCAGTTTAGGAGAATTTCGTTATCGTCACACCGGTGGCGACCCCGTCGGCCGAAGACGTCATCGAGCTGGAGCAGCTGCTGGCGCGCTATGCCCTCGGCATGACGAAGAGCGACATCGACGCGGTGATCGACGTGTTCACCCCCGACGGCTCCTACAGCGCCTTCGGCGATACTTACGGGCTCGCCGACTTCCCCGCGCTCGTCAAGGCTGCGCCCAAAGGACTCTTCCTCGTCGGCCCGCCCGTGCTCACGCTCGACGGCGACAGGGGCACCGGTGAACAGCCGCTGAGCTTCGTCGACCAGACCAACCACGATATGCGCATCGGGTGGTACACCGACACCTACCGGCGCACCGCCGATGGCTGGCGCCTGCACACAAGGTCGATGACCTTCCTGCGGCGGAGCGGCGCTAAGGATTCCGGTCGAGTGCACGACCCCACGCGGCCCGCACCGACCGCTGGTTGATGGAGCTCGACGAGTTCCGGACGTCGCTCGACGCCTGGCTCGACGAGCAGGAAGGCGCCTTGGCCCCCGATCACGATGGACTCGGGACGTTGGACGAGCAGATGGCGCAGCTCACAAAGGTCAAGAGGCTCACGTTCGATGCCGGCTGGATGCGCTGGGGCTGGCCAGTGCGGGTCGGTGGGCTCGGAGGGACGACGCTGCCGCGCGCCTACCTGGGCGAGGCCCTCACGTCGCGAGACCTCGTCGAGCCAGGGATCTACTCCATGGCCGAGGTGCTGGCGCCGACGATGATCGACTTCGCCGCACCCGAGCTGGCCGCGACCATGGTCCCGCGGTTGCTCCGCGGTGACGAGACGTGGTGCCAGGGCTTCTCCGAGCCCGGCACGGGCAGCAACCTCGCGTCGCTGTCGTGCCGCGCCGTGCGATCCCACGGCGGCTGGCGGGTCACCGGTCAGAAGGTGTGGACGAGTCTGGCCCAGTACTCCGAGCGCTGCGTCCTCTTGACGAGGACGGGCTCCGTCGAGTCGGCGCATCGCGGGATCACCGCGCTCTTCGTCGACATGGACTCGCCCGGTATCACGGTGCGGCCCATCGAGTCGATGCACGGCGTCGAGGAGTTCTGCGAGGTCTTCTTCGACGACGTGGCGGTGCCCTTCGACCGGACTCTCGGCGAGGAGGGCCAAGGCTGGTCGGTCGCCATGGACCTGCTCCCATATGAGCGCAGCACCTCGCTCTGGCACCGCGCCGCCTATCTGCACCGGCGGCTGCAGCAGCTCCTCGACGCGGCTCCGCCGGACACCCTCGACGCCGCCGAGGTCGGCCAAACGACCCAGCTGCTGTACGCCTTCCGAGCACGATCGAGGTCGACGCAGCACCGGTTGGCGCGGGGTGAGGACCTCGGACCGGAGACCTCGATCGACAAAGTGCTGCTGGCCACGATCGAACAGGCGGTGTTCGACCTCGTGGGCGACGGCCTGGCCTCCGACCTGGCCATAGGCGATGGCACCACCAGCGAGCGGTGGCGGACCGAGTTCCTCTACTCGCGGGCGGCCACGATCTACGGCGGCAGCGCCGAGATCCAGCGCAACATCATCGCCCGCCGCCTGCTCGACCTCGGGAGCGATCGGTGATCGACGCCGCGGCGCGGGAGCTGTTCGAGCGCGGCATCGGCCATGCGTTCGACCAACCCACCAGCGAAGCGGTCGACGCAGCCCTAGGCGAGCTGGGCTGGCACGACGCGCTGGCTGCCGACCAGCGCGCCGCGGTCTCGGCTCTCTTCCGGCGCCAGGGCGAGGTGAGCGCCACCTCGTCTGCGCTCGACTGGCTCCTCGCCAGCAGCCTCGGCGCCGACGGTGCCGTGGTGCTCCCCGCCCTCGGCCGATGGGACCCGCCCGGCGAGGTGTACGGGCCGCGGCTGCGGGTCAACGGGCTCTCGCGCCAGTCGATCGGTGACCGCGTCGTCGTGGTGGCAAGCGCCAGGGACAAGGACATCGCGTTCGACGTGCCGGCGGCCGATCTCCTGCTCAGACCGGTGCATGGGGTCGACCCGCAGCTCGAGCTCCTCGAGATAACCGGCGAGACGGTTGATGTCGACGGCCAACCCCTGATCGGTTGGGAGGCCGCCCTCGCCCTCGGGCAACTCGCCGTCGGCCACGAGCTCGTGGGCGCGTCGAGGGCGATGCTCGAGCTCGCTCGCGCCCACGCCCTCGAGCGCGTCCAGTTCGGGCGCCCGATTGCCACATTCCAGGCTATCCGCCACAGGCTGGCCGACTCGCTCGTCGCCATCGAGGCCGCTGAGGCCGTGCTGGATGCCGCCTGGCTGGACCGATCGCCACAGACTGCGGCGATGGCCAAGGCCATGTCGGGGCGCAGCGCTCGGATCGCTGCCCGCCACTGCCAGCAGGTTCTGGCCGGCATCGGGTTCACGACCGAGCACGCGCTCCACCGCTACGTCAGACGGGTGCTCGTGCTCGACCTACTGCTCGGCTCGTCGAAGGCGCTCACGCGGAAGCTGGGCAGCGAGGTCGTCGCCTCGCGACAGCTGCCGCCCCTGCTCCCGCTGTGAGGGTGATGGCGCGGTGAGCTAAGCCGGCTCGAACGTGAGGTGGAGGCGGTTGAGACCGCGGAGGATGTAGGTCGGCGCATACTCGTACCGGCGGGCGCCGGCGGGACCGTGGTGCGCTTCCGAGATTCGTATGTCGCCCATGCGGTCGAGCAGGCGCTCGATCGCCACGCGGGCCTCGGCCCTGGCGAGGGGCGCGCCCGGGCAGAAGTGGTTGCCGTGCCCGAAGGCCAGGTGCTCCCGCGCGTTCTCCCGGTCGACCCGGAACTCCGCCGGCGACCCGAATCGCCGGGGGTCGTGGTTGGCGGCGCCATTGAGGACCATCACGGTGGTCCCGGCGGGGAGGTCGACGCCGCCCACCGTCGTCGGTACCCGTGACAGGCGAAAGTCACCCTTCACCGGGCTCTCGAATCGCAGCACCTCCTCGACGAAGCTGGGGATGCGCTCGCGCTCGGTCCGCAGCAGATCCTGGAGGTCGGGGCGGTCAGCGATGAGCTGGAACGCCGAGCCGAGCAGGCGCACCGTCGTCTCCTGGCCGGCCGCGAACAGGTTCGCGGCCACCCGCACGGCGTCGATCACCTCGGGCAGCGTGCCATCCGGGAAGGTGGCCGTCGCCAGCCCGGTGAGCACGTCATTGCGCGGATGGCGCCGTCGGTCCTCGATGTACAGGGAGAGCTCGCCGTAGAGGTACTCGAGGGGGCTGTGGCGCATCGTGTCGTCCGTGCTGCCCACCTGCCGGCGCTCGTGCGACCCTCCCTGCAGCACCTCGCGGAGCCGGGCCCGGGCTTCGGTGGGCACGCCCAGCAGATCGGCGATCACCAGCAGTGTGAACGGTCCGGCGAACTCCTTGACGATCTCGACCTCGCCCCGGGCGTGGAACTCCTCGATCTGCTGGTCGGCGAGCTCCCACATGAACGCCTCGTTCTCCTTGAGACGCTTTGGCGTGATCAGCCGCATGAGCAGGCCACGATGCGCCTTGTGCGCGGGCGGGTCCATGGTCGTGATCTGGTCGCTCATCGGGAGCTCATCGCGGTGGCGCTCGATCAGCTCGCTCACGTCATTGCCCTCGAGCGGGGTGGGGAAGCCGGGGAACGGCCCCGACACCGAGTTGCACGAGGAGAACGTCTCTACGTCGTGGTAGACGGCAAGCGCCTCTTCGTACCCCGTAACCATCATCACGTCGTGGTGCCGCTCGCGGCGCACCGGGCACTCCTGGCGCAGGAAGTCGAAGTACGGGTAGGGGTCCTCGATGAGCGTCTGCTCGCGGAAGAAGTCGATGGCGTCGTAGTCGGTCATGCCGGTCCCTTCGAGAGGAGGCGGTCGAGATTGGCCCGCAGCTCGGGCGATGTGAACGACCGGTCCTCGGCGGCGAGGGCGAAGTCGATCGTCGCCAGCACGGCCCGCTGGAGGTGGAGATTGAGAATCCGCTTGGTGTCCTCGGTCGCCTGCTTGGGCAACTTGACGATGCGGTCGGCGCAGGCCAGCGCCTGGTCCACCACCCCGCCGTCGGGGCAGACATGGTTCACGAGCCCGATCTCGGCGGCTCGCCGGGCCGGGATGGGGTCACCGGTGAGCGCGTACTCCTTGGCCAGCTGCAGGCTGATGAGGAGCGGCCAGGTAACCGGGCCACCGTCGGCGGCCACCAGGCCCACCGCCACGTGCGGGTCGGCCAGGTGGGCGCTCTCGGCCATGAACACGATGTCGGACAAGGCCACGAGACTGCAGCCGAGCCCGACGGCCGGGCCGTTCACCGCGGCGATGATCGGCACGCGGCACGCGAGCATCCCGGTCACGATCTGCTTGCCGTCGGTCAGCGACTGCCGGCGCAGAGCGCTGTCCTTGGTCAGCTCGACCAGATAGGTGAAATCGCCACCTGCGGAGAACGCCCGGCCGTTGCCGGTCAGCACGACGGCGCGGGCGTCGTCGTCGGCGTCGATCTGCGGGAACAGCTTGGCGAGTCCCTGGTGGAGCTGGTGGTTGGTGGCGTTCAGCTGCTCGGGCCGGTTGAGGCGGACGAGCCTGATCGGCCCCTGGGCCTCGACCTCTATCACGGGCGGCACGTCGTATGCAGTCATCACGCCGGCCGTCCGAGGATGCGGGTGGCGACCGTGGCCGGCCTCACCCCGCGGTGGGTCAGGGCCGCTGCCATCGGAAACATTCTTCTCGATGACGAGACCGCCGTCAATCAGACAGCGTATGTACGGTTCTCGTCACGCTCGCTGGCGACGACCGAGGGGCGTCGGTGCTACCGACCCCGCCACACCGGCTTGCGCTTCTCGATGAATGCCATCGCGCCTTCCCTGGCGTCCGCGCTGCCAAACACCAACGGCTGCAACTCGCGGAGGCGCTCGGCTGCCCGGCCGGCGTCCGTCACGTTCAGTCGGACGAGCTCCTTGGTTGCCCCCACGCCCAACGGGCCATTAGCGGCGATTCGCTCCGCATACCCGAGCGCCGTGGGCATCACCTCGTCCGTTGCGACCACAGCATTGACCAGGCCGAGCTCATAGGCGCGGTCCGCGTCGACGCTGTCGCCGGTGAGGGCCATCTCCAGTGCGATGGCCAACGGGATCCTGGTACCGAGCAAGGTGCCGCTGCCTGCTGGGATCAGCCCTCTCTTGACCTCGGGCAGCCCGAACATGGCCTGGGAGGACGCGACGATGATGTCGCAGCTCAGGAGAAGCTCGAAGCCACCCGCCAGAGCTGAGGCGTTGGCGGCGCCGATTACCGGCACGGTGAGCTGGCCGTCGATCAACCGACGGAAGCCTTCCATGCTGTCGGCGTCGCTCGGAGTCGACTGCTCCCCGCTGGCAAAGGCGCGCAGGTCCATCCCCGCGCAGAAAGCGCGGTCACCGGTGCCAGTGATCACGACGACCCGGATCTCCGGGTCCGCCTCCGCCTCCTGCGCCACCGCGCCGATGCCGTCGATCACCGTGGCGTTGAGCGCGTTCCTCGCCTCGGGCCGGTTCAGGCGGGCGACGAGGACGTTGCCACGCCGCTCGCGGACGAGCTCGTCGTTCAACGGCCGTAGTCCGTGGTCTCGGCCAGCTCGGCGGCTCCCTTCATCAGATCGACGACGATCGGGCCGAAGGCCACGAGCTTCTCATCGTCACCCGCCCGCTGAAAGCCCCGTTCCAACACGATGGCAAGCTTCCACTTGGCGAGGATGACGTAGTAGTCGATGTCATCGACCTGCCGCCCCGATACCTCGGCGTAGTGCGAGAGGACCTGAGAACGGGACGGCATGCCCCGCAGGTCGACGTAGCTTGCCTCTGAGGCCTCCAGGGCCGTCGTATCCTCGGGCCAGCTCTGGATCATCCAACCGAGGTCCAGCTTGGGGTCGCCGACGGTACCCATCTCCCAGTCGACGATGGCGGCAAGGCTGGCCGGAGCGCCGTCCTTGTACATCACGTTGGCGAACTGATAGTCGCCGTGCATGATCCCCGGGATGTAGTCGACCGGCCGATGCGCCTGCAGCCACGTCGTGGCGACGTCCATACCCTCCAGCTTCCGGCCCTTGATCCGCTCGAAGAACGTGGTCCAGCGTTCGACCTGGCGGTCGTGGAAACCATCGGGGCGGCCAAGTCCCTGCAGGCCCTTGGCCCGCCAGTCGACCTTCGAGAGCAGGGCGATGCCCTCCGCCAGCTGGTAGCCCAGCCCGGCGCGTGCCCCAAGATCGGCGTCGAAGGGCGCCGGCCAGCTCTTCTGATCCATGGGTGACCAGCCGTCGACAAAGCCCATGAGGTAGAACGTCCGGCCGAGCACCGACGGGTCGTCGCACATCGCGATGGCCGAGGTGTGGGGAACGTCGGTGCCGTCCAGCGCCTCGATAATGCGCCACTCACGGAGGATCCCTTCGTCCCGGTCAGCTGGCGCGCCTGACGGCGGGACCCGGATCGCGCCGCGAAGCTCACCGCGGCGGATCTCGTAGATCTCGTTCTGCGACCCGCCCGAGAGAAAACGGTGCTCGATGGGCTCACCCTTGCCGGGCAGGCCGCTGTCATCCATCCATGTGGCAAGACGGTCGAAAGAGATCACGGGTTGCGTCGCCATTACACCTTCCTCTCGTCACCTCCAGACTATTTCGCCAGCGCGCCAGTCGCCGCGACGGAGCACCACCGAGTCGTTGCAACAACGAGACGATGAAGCGGTACACAGCCGCACCACGGCCAAGAAGTCACTCACCCTCGAGAAGACCGTTCTCAAATTTGACATAGGGTCGATTCGTATATAAAAAGGGCGGCTTGAGCTGGGGTTCGGTCGGTCCGAGGGTACGGCAGATGATCACCCGTCAACGGGTGCTGAGGCTGGGCATCCTGCTGGTGCTGCTCGGGCTCGGGCTGCCGTTTGGGGCCCTGGCGGCGCGGGCCCAGCCGGTCGGGGATGGACCGGCGGTACGCGACATCGCCTGCGACCCGGGCGCCCACCCCGAGCACATGCAGGGCCGGGTCAGCGCCGCCGATGTCGCCGACGGGTACGCCGCAGCGGGCTACCGCTGCAACACGACGTTCGTTGGTCAGTACTCCAATGTGGGCGGCTTCCGCGTGCAGCCTTATGCCGACCGGGGGGGGCACGTGTGCGCGTACTACGACACGACGCTGCTGTTCCCGACCAACGCCTTGCAGGGCAGCACACACGACACCGGGGTGTTCGTGCTCGACATGTCCGATCCCGAGCACCCGGTACGCACGGCGATCCTGTCGACGCCCGCGATGCAGTCGCCACACGAGTCGCTCAGCCTCAACCAGGCGCGCGGGTTGCTGGCGGCTGACCTCGGTAACCCCTTCGCCTACCCCGGGTGGGTCGACATCTACAACGTCGCCAACGACTGCCGCTACCCGCAGCTCGAGTCCAGCCTGCCGGTCGGGGTGCTCGGCCACGAGGGCGCCTTCTCACCCGACGGGAACACCTTCTGGGTGACCTCAGCCGGCGGCGGGACGATGACGGCAATCGACATCTCGAATCCAAGGGCTCCGAGGCCGCTGTGGACACAACTCGGCATCGAGACCCACGGCCTCAACATCAGCGACGACGGCAACACCGTGTACGAGGCCGACCTCGGCGGTATGCACCCCGCTGGCCTCGACATCGTCGATGTGAGTGCGATCCAACGGCGACTGCCCGGTGCAACCGGGCACCCCGTTGCCCGCCTCTCCTGGCCAGACGTCAGCCTTCCGCAGGTGCCGCTGCCCGTCACGATCGGCGGCCACCCCTACCTGGTGGAGGTCGACGAGTTCGCCACTGACGGGACGTCCGGCGGGATCCCTGCCTCCGGATCCGACACGGGGGCTCACGTCGGCGCGGCCCGCATCATCGACATCGCCGCCCCGGCCCACCCGCGGGTCGTGTCGGAGATCCGGCTCGCCGTCAATCTCACCGCGAACCGCGCCGAGGTCTCGAAGGATCCCGGCGCGACCAGCCCGGTGCAGGGCTACGCCTCCCACTACTGCGCGGTCCCCCGCCGTGCCGACCCCGGCATCGTCGCGTGCTCGTTCATCTCGTCGGGGCTGCGGGTGTTCGACATCCATGACCCGCTCCATCCCAAGGAGATCGCGTACTTCAACGCGCCGGTGCACAACAGCGGAGGGAACGCCGCGCTGTCCGCGCCGGCGTTCGATCCGGCCCACGGCCAGATCTGGTACAGCGACGGCAACGAGGGCTTCTTCGCCGTCGGGCTGACTCCATCAGCGCTGTCGTACTGGAGCCGCTGACCGGCCACGCCTCATCCTGGCACGACCCGTGTGTGGCAACGGGCCGACGGGGCTCGATGAGCGCAGTGCCGTGTCTGCCGCTAGCATCATTATCGACGTCGATGTCAGAATGACCTCGATGTGAGAATACGGCGTCTGACTGGTCGACATGCCGGCGCAGAGCTCGGAGGAGTCGAATGAGCGCAGTGATGGAGGGCGTCCGCATCCTCGAGGTCGCCGAGCATACGTTCGTGCCCGCGGCCTCGGCGTTGCTGGCCGACTGGGGCGCCGAGATCATCAAGATCGAGCCCGTGGAGCGGGGCGACGCCATGCGAGGCCTGGCCTCCACCGGAGTTGCCGTGGTCCCCTCCGACGTCCACGTCTTGCTCGAGCACTCCAATCGTGGGAAGCGGAGTCTCGCCCTCGACCTGAAGTCGGCGGAGGGCCTGGACATCCTCTACAAGCTCGCGACCACGTCTGATGTCTTCCTCACGAACAAGCTCCCGAGCGTCCGCGAGAAGCTGAAGATCGACGTCGAGGACATCAGGGCCCACAACCCTCGAATCATCTACGTGAGGGGCACCGGCCAGGGTGAGCGCGGGCCGGACGCCAACAAGGGCTCGTACGACTCGCTCGCCTTCTGGGCCCGTGCCGGCGTCGCGGTCGGCGCCAAGCGCCCGGAGTACGACCTCGTGCCCGTCCCGCCGGCGCCCGGGTTCGGAGACTCGATCGGCGCCATGACGATCGCCGGCGGCATCATGGGCGCGCTCTTCCACCGCGAGCGCACCGGCGCAGCAAAGGTCGTCGACGTGTCGCTCCTCGGCACCGGCCTGTGGGCCATGGGACAGGCCGTCGCCCTCTCGCTGCTGCTCGACAAGCCCTGGACGCCCCCGCCGGTGGAGGCCCTCTCGACCAACCCACTGGCGCGCAACTACACGACAAAGGACGGGCGTGTCCTCGCGTTCACGTGCCTCCAGGCAGGCAAGTACTGGCCGGAGCTCTGCGGGGCGATCGGGCGACCCGAGCTGGTGAACGATCCCCGCTTCGCCGACCATCCGTCGCTCACCACGAACTGCGGAGCGGCAACCGAGATCCTCGGCAGCGTCTTCGCCTCGGCGACGCTCGCCGAATGGCGAGAGCGCCTCGTCGACTTCACCGGCCAGTGGGCGGTGGTGCAAGACACCCTCGAGGCGGCCGCCGATCCCCAATCAGTGGCGAACGGCTACGTGCAGCCGTGCCGCACCGCCGAAGGAGTGCCGTTTCACCTCGTGGCCGCGCCCGTGCAGTTCGACGAGGATCCGGCGATCCCAGATCGGGCCCCCGAGTTCAACGAGCACGGGGACGCCATTCTTGCCGAGCTTGGGATCGACTGGGACAGCATCGTGGATCTCAAGGTCGGCGGCGTCGTCGCCTGATGATCCGATCATCTCCGAGGAGGAGTAATGACACCCTTCAATGCCTATCGGTACGACGGCAAGCGGGTCTTGGTCGTCGGTGGCTCCAGCGGGATGGGGGCCGCTACTGCTGAGCTGGTGCACGACGCCGGAGCCGAGGTCGTGGTGATGGACTTCGCCGACGTCACCATGCCCGGCGTGAAGGGCATCCACGTCAACCTCGCTGAAGCCGGGTCGATCGACGTCGCCGTTGACGAATGCGGTGGTCCCGTAGACGCCCTCTTCTCGTGTGCCGGCGTGGCCGACGGCACGCCCGGTATCGAGAAGATCAACTTCATCGGCCACCGGCACCTGATCAACCGACTACTCGCCAGAGGCATGCTCCCGCGCGGCTCGGCCATCGGCTTCATCTCCTCGGCCGCCGGGCTCGGCTGGGAGGCGAACCTGCCGCAGCTGAAGGAGTATCTCGACCTCAGCGATTTCGACGTCGCAGCCCGGTGGGCGCAGGAGCACGGCAAGGCCGACTACATGTGGAGCAAGCAGGCGATCTGCGCCTACGTCGCCCGCCAGGCCATGCCGTTGCTCAGGGAGGGCATCCGCATCAACGCCATCTGCCCAGGTCCCACGGATACGCCACTGGCCCAGCAGAACAAGGAGCTGTGGCTGGGGTTCGGCGCCGACTACCGGGCGGAGGTGGACATCGAGGCGTCGACACCGCTCGAGCAGGCGTATCCCCTGGTGTTCCTGTGCAGTGACGCGGCCGTGGCAGTGACCGGGATCATCGTCATCACCGATGCCGGCTACATGAGCTCCGGCATCACCGAGACGTTCCCAGCCGCGACGCCGATCGCCAACCTGCTGCTCGGCCGGTAGACGCGCTCCCTGAGCAGATCCTCCCAGATGGAGACTGAATGAACTTCGAGCCCACTCCCACCAAATTGATCCCGGACCTGTCCTCCCGCGAGGAGTTGGTCCTGCTCGCCCGATGTCTGTGGCGGGAGGGCTACAACGACCATTTGGCTGGGCACATCACGTGCAACCTCGGAGACGGAACCGTTCTCTGCAATCCCTGGCTCGTCACATGGGACGAGTTGCGTCCCCACCAGGTGATCCGGATCGATCTCGACGGCAACGTCGTAGAGGGCGATTGGCCGGTGCCGCTCGGAATTCCGCTTCATCTCGCCCTGCACGCCGGTCGTCCCGGCGTCGGGTGGGCGGTCCACAACCATCCGCTCTACGGCACCGTGATGGCTGACATGAAGATCCTGCCGCCGCCGATGGACCAGAGCTCGACGCTCGGCGGAGGGCAGCTTGCCCTGGTCGATGAGTACGACGGGGGGGTCGACAACATGGTCGCGGCGCGGGAAGCCGTCGAACGGATGGGACAGGCCGACCTCGCCCTTCTCGCCGGCCACGGTGTCTTCATCGTCGGGTCGACGGCGCGGGCCGTGCACCAGCGGGCGGTCGCCCTCGAGCAGCGCTGTCAGAGGGCGTGGCACATCATGGCGGCCGGCCAGCCGCTTGCCACGCCGGTCCCCGACTGGTGGATCGACCGGATGTCACGCAGCGACGGCAACGGATTCATCGGTTTCTGGGAGGCGATGGTCCGCCAGGAGCTGCGGGCCGACCCCACCCTCCTCGAAGATCCTGGCCTGGCCGGCGAGTGAACCCTCTCGGACGCACTGAGCTCGACGTCTTCCCAATCTGCCTTGGCGGCAACGTGTTCGGCTGGACTGCCGACGAACCGCAGTCCTTTGCCGTTCTCGACGCGTACACCGCGGCCAGCGGCAACTTCATCGACACCGCCAACTCCTACCTCGTCGAGCACGGCCGCTCAGAGACGATCATCGGGCGGTGGATAGCCGACCGCGCCACCCGCGACCAGATCGTCCTCGCCACCAAGGTCGGCGGCGGCCGCGGTCCGGTCCGCAACCTCCGGGCGAAAACGATCGAGAGCGAGGCCCAGGCCTCCCTCGAGCGGCTGCAGACCGACCACATCGACCTCTACTACGCGCACTTCGACGATCTGGAGACGCCGCTGGAGGAGTCGCTGGGCGCCTTCGACGCCCTCGTCCAGGCGGGCACCGTCCGCCACATCGGCGCCTCCAACTACACGCCCGAGCGGCTCACCGCCGCCATCAAGCTCCAGCGCGAACATGGGCTGGCGGAGTTCACAGTCCTACAGCCTCACTACAACCTGGTCGAGCGCGAGTTCGAACGTAGGATCCTGCCGGTCGCCGACGCCTCGGACCTCGCCGTCGTTCCCTACTTCGCGCTGGCCAAGGGCTTCTTGACCGGCAAGTACCGGCCGGGCGGAGAGGTCGTCCGGTCCGAGCGGGCCGACGCGGCGCGCGCCTATCTCGACAAAGGGGGGGCGACCGTGCTCGAAGCGCTCGACGAAGTGGCCTCGTCGCGCGACACCACGGTGCCAGCCGTCGCGCTCGCTTGGCTACTTGCCCAGCCGTCGGTGGCCGCCCCAATCGCCAGTGCGCGGACCACGGAGCAGCTCGAGCAGATCCTGCCCGCCGCGACACTCGAGCTCACTTCGGCTGAGGTCGACAGGCTGTCGGCAACCAAGCCACAGTCGTGAACGACTCCCCCAAGTCCTACCACTCGGACCCGAGACGATCACCGACCGGGTCCTGGAGGCACGCGAGGGCGCGGTCTGTGGGTGCGCCACCAGGGTCGGAATGCATGAGGGCCTCACGGGCGTTCGTCAGACCGGCCCGTATCAGCTCGTCGGCGTGAGAGAAGTCGGAAGGCAGCACATTGAGCGGCCACGGCGGCGGTAGGACGACGAGGCGTGCCTGGTTCCGCAGAGAGTTGATCTCGTGTCGGAGCCGCGAGTGGACGAGCATGTTGGAGGCCTGCACTGCCATGGCGACTGCGCCCGCCGGAGGACGCTCCAGGCGCGCGCTCATGCCCGTCGCGAGCACGTAAATGGTATCCGCTCCGAGCGACATCGCCGCGGCGATCGGCGTGTTGTCGGCCACGCCTCCATCCACGTAGAGGCGACCCTCGATATTGACCGGAGGGTAGATCCCCGGGATGGCAGCGCTGGCCAGCAGGGCCGGGAGCGCTGGGCCCGAGTCCACGAGCCGTTCGCGACCGGCGAGGAGATCCGTGACAACTACCCCAAGCTTGACGCGTGCGTCTTGAATGCTCTCGAGTCCGCCGAGTCGATCCTCCAGCAGGCGACGCAGGCCTCGGTTGGAGACCAGGTGATCCGAACGCCCGAGGAGCGCGCGGAGCGCAATGGCTGGACTGAGAGGAAACACGTCGCGACGCTTCGTCGAGCGCCAGGCATCCTGCAGCTCGCGGGCCGCCTCCGCAGTCTGCGGGTGTGTCGCCGCGAAACCTGCGTTCAGAGCCCCCGCAGACGCACCCACGAACACCTCGGCATGGACATCACGCTCATAGAGCGCTTCCAGCATTCCAGCCTCGATGGCGCCGAGTGACGCACCTCCCGCGAAGACAAAGGCCGTGCACACGAACGCAGGCTAGCGGACCTTGCATCGAGCGAGCCCGGTCCCTCACCGTCACCTACCCAGTCTCGAGCATTCTCCGGTCCCAGCCACCGAGCTCGGCCGCTGCCTCATACGTGCTCTGCAAGAAGGCCAGTAGCATCTCGTCGGGGTGGTGCGCCACCCGCACCGCTTCATACGGCAGCAGGAACTCGCCAAGGCGGGCTTCGTAGAAGGCAGCCTCGGGCTTGACGTGCCACTCGGCGAAGCCCTCGGGCTCGGGATAGGCGTAGGCATAAAAGGAGCCCTCGGCGCTCCCGCCCGGCCAGAAGCCGCAGCTACTGAGCTCATGGCTGTAGGCCAACTCCTGGACCCAGTCAGGGCAATTCGGCACTCCACCGGGGTGCCTGGGTGCCCGCCGGCCCGAGAACCGCGTCGCCGCGAGGTCAGCCGCGCCCCAGAAGAAGTGCACGGGGCTGGCCTTGCCCACGAAGCGGCCCCGGAATAGAGAGAAGACCCGGTGAGCCTGAAGAAGAGCGAGCCAGAAGCGCTGAGCGGCGGCGGCATCATAGGACCGATGCTCTTCGTCCTCCGCGAAGGGTACGGTCTCAGGCAACTCGACCGGCCGCGCCAGGATGCTCACCGGTGTGTCGAGCGCATCTAGGGCTGCCATGGTCGCGGCGTAAAAGTCGGCCACCGAGCGAGGCTCGAGGAGGACCCTTCCGAACTTCCCGTCGGAGGTTCGCAGGTGAAGGATGTGGTCCACGAAGTCGAACTCAGCCTCGAAGCCGCGGCCTCCGGTGTGCATGAGCGAAGTCGTCAGCCCACGGGCCGACACATAGAGAGGGACCTGCCACCAGTGGTTGACCATGGGCTCCAGGGCCAGCCGGATCTTGCCGACGATCTGGGTCCACAGCTGCAGAGTGTCGCGGGTCTCCTCCCACTCCGACAGAGTGATCCTGGGCCACGGCGACTCGTGGTTCGTCACGCGACCGGGACCGCCTGCTCAAATCCCTGTGTGCTCGGCTCGCACCGGATCGGGATCGGGCACGTGGGGCATCAGCGCATTCGGCGGGATCCTGCCAAGACGACCAGCCTCGAAGTCTTCCAGGGCCTGCACGATCTCGTCTCGGGTGTTCATGACGAATGGTCCGTAGTGGGTCACAGGCTCTCGGATGGGCTGGCCGCCCAACACGAGGACCTCGAGGTGGACAGTGCTCGAGTCCTGCGTGTCGTCGGCACGAACGCGGATCCAGTCTCCCGGGCCGAGCGCCACCAGCTGGCCACGGTCAACCGGCCGCTCTGGAGTACCCACCCGACCCGATCCGGCCAGGACGTAGATGAGGGCGTTGAAGCCGGGGTTCCACGGAAGCTCCAGCAGCGCCCCCGGCGACACAGTTGCGTGCATGAGGGCCATCGGGGTGTGCGTCGATCCGGGGCCCTGGTGTCCGGCGAGCTCGCCGGCGATCACCCTCACCAGGGATGCTCCGTCTTCGGATGACAAGAGCACGACCTGATCGGCCTCGAGCGGTTGGTAGGCCGCGGGGATCATCTTGTCCTTGGCCGGCAGATTGACCCACAGCTGAATCCCGTGGAACAGACCACCCGAGACCACAAGCTCCTCGGGTGGGGTCTCGATGTGCAGAATCCCTCCACCGGCGGTCATCCACTGGGTGGCGCCGTTGGTGATGAGGCCCCCACCGCCGTTGGAGTCCTGGTGGGCGAAGGTGCCGTCGATCATGTAGGTCACGGTCTCGAACCCGCGGTGCGGGTGCCAAGGAGTTCCCTTGGGCTCGCCGGGGGCGTAGTCGACCTCGCCCATCTGGTCCATGTGCACGAATGGGTCCAGATCGGACATGCTCATTCCGGCGAAGGCTCGCCGCACCGGGAACCCCTCGCCCTCGAAGCCGCTCGGAGCCGTCGTGACTGACACCACGTGGCGCTGGGTCATGGCTTCAATGCTGGGACGGGGGATGCGGGGGAGGATCAACCAATCATCGGGAGTCACGGTGGGCATAGCGGATCTCCTCAAAATAGGCGACGCCCCATCATTGCCTCGATTGCTCCGCTGCGCCGAGAGGAAGCTTTCTGGGTCGGAATTGCGCCGCCCACGGCCTACGGCCTCTCTAGCCGCTTCTGACTCCGTTGGCGATACGGTCGCCGAGCTCCTTGTCGATGCTGCGCCAGTATTCGAAGGCTCGCGCGAGGACGGGCTCGGACACGCCCTTGCTCAGATGGCCGACGACGTTGGACACGAGCCGGTCCCGCTGGCCGTCGTCCATCACGTTGCGCACCAGGCTGCCGGGCTGACCCCAGTCGTCATCGTCGCGGCGCAGGGTGTAAGCGGCGTGCATGAGCTCGCCGTCGGCTGCCCACCTCTCCACATAGGGGTAGTGCTGCGGATCCGCTGCCGGGCCCCCCTTCGAGTTCGGGGCGTACACCGGGTCCGAGACATTCTCGACTCGCATCGCCCCATCCTTGCTGTAGCTGTGAGCGACCACCTTGGGCGCATTGACCGGAATCTGCTTGTAGTTGACACCGAGGCGGGCCCGGTGGGCGTCGGCGTAGGAGAAGACACGAGCCAGGAGCATCTTGTCTGGACTGACACCAACACCCGGCACGAGGTTGTTGACCTCGAACGCCGCCTGCTCGATCTCAGTGTGGAAGTCGGTGGGGTTGCGATCGAGCGTCAGCCGGCCGACTTCCTGCGGCGGATAGTCGGAATGAGGCCACACCTTCGTGAGATCGAACGGATTGAACCGGTAGGTCTTCGCCTCCTCGAACGGCATGATCTGGACCCTCAGCGTCCAGCTGGGGTGGTCGCCGCGCCGTATGGCCTCGAACAGGTCTCGCCGGTGGTAGTCACCGTCCTGTCCGGCGACCCGGTCGGCCTCTTGCTGGGCGAGGAAGTCGATGCCCTGGTCGGTCTTGAAATGGTATTTGACCCAGAACCGCTCGCCGTTGGCATTGGCCCACATGTACGTGTGGCTGGAGTAGCCGTTCATGTGGCGCCAGGACTTGGGGATCCCCCGGTCGCCCATCAGCCACGTCACCTGGTGGGCCGATTCGGGCGAGAGCGTCCAGAAGTCCCACTGCATGTCGTTGTCCCGCAGGTCGGAGTCGGCCCGGCGCTTCTGGGAACGAATGAAGTGCTGGAACTTCATCGGGTCGCGTACGAAGAACACGGGAGTGTTGTTGCCTACGACGTCGTAGTTGCCCTCGGACGTGTAGAACTTCAGAGCGAAGCCACGCGGATCTCGCCACGTGTCCGGACTACCTCGCTCGCCCGCGACGGTCGAGAAGCGGATCAGAGTATCGGTCCTCGTCCCTGGCTGGAACACGGCGGCCTTGGTGTACCGGCTCACATCGGCCGTCACCTCGAAACGGCCGAACGCCCCCCCTCCCTTTGCGTGAGGCTGGCGCTCAGGGATGCGCTCCCGGTTGAAGTTCGCCATCTGCTCGATCAGATAGTGATCTTGCAGCAGGATCGGGCCGTCAGGACCAACCGTCAACGAGTGCTCATCGCTTGGAACCGGAATCCCAGCGTCGGTCGTCGTGTGGGCTGGACGCTCGCTCGCCATAGCGATCCCCTTCCTCTCGTCTTCACCAGCCTCGCGCCAGCCCAGTGAACCGGCAACCCCAGGCTCATCGGGCCTGCTGCCGGGCTACTGAGGGCGGAAAACGACCTTGAAGGGCGGGAGGATGGCATGGCCGAAGCAGGCGCCGCACCGATGGGCAAAGCGCACGGTGGCCTCACGTTAGGAGGTGTCTTCGTCCACAACCTCCCGCAGGTTGGAGAAGAAGAGCCGCGCGGTCTCATCCCACGTGGGAAGGGACTGTGCTCGTCGGCGGGCGCTCGACGCGAGCCGGAGGCGGTAGGCGTCGTCGAGCGCTAGCTCTTGCATTGCCGACGCCAGAGCCTCGACGTCGCCGGGGGGCACGAGGACGCCCTGTTGCCCGTCCTCTGCGAGGTTGAGGAGATTTCCAGCCCGCCATCCGACCACGGGAAGTCCTGCCGCCATGGCTTCGCCGTAGACGGTCCCGTACGGCTCCTTCCAACTAGGGAGGACGAACACGTCTGCGGCGGCGTACAACGCCGCCACTCTCTCCTTGGTCACCGGGCCATGAACGACCACCCTTCCGGTCAAGTCGGCATCGCCCAGCCGGGTCATGATGCGTGCCGCGTAGGGGCGATCTTTGGCCTGATCGCCAACCAGGTGCAGGATGCCGGCCTCGGGCGGCAACCGGGCATAGGCGTCCAGAAGCGACAGGATCCCCTTGCGCGCGACCCAGTTCCCCACGCACAGGAAAGCAACGCGCCCTTCGGAGCGAAGCTCCGGGGTCGCCCCTTCAGGCGCGAGAGCGACGTCTCGACCCGGCGGCACGACCCTGATGCGATCCCGCGCAAACCCGCTCGATTCGAGCTGATCGGCCAAGGCCTGGCTCGCTGTGAGCAGGCGCCGCGCCCTACGGTAGGTCGAGCGGTCGAGAGCAGCCCGGACGCGAGTCGCCAACGGGCTGTGGTCGATCCCACCGGGCGGCTGGTGAAGAATCGCCACCATCGGCAAGTCCAGCCGGTGGGTGGCGAGCCACGGCGCGAGCAGGCTCGCAACGATGCTGTCGACGACGATTACGTCCACACCTCGGCTCCGGGCCCGAGCGATGACGTCGCCCGCGCGCAGAGCGGAGGCCGGGAAGAAGCCGTCGGCAAAGGATACGAACCGGATCTTCGCTCCATGTCCCGGTGCGACATCGGCCAGCCGGCGGTGATAGAGGTAACCGCCGGTCACCTGGTCCGGCGAGCCAAGGGTCACAAGGGAGACGGCGACCATGCGGCTAGGACGAGCTGGTCTAGTCGAGTGAGCCGACCGTGGCCCGGTAGCCGCCGAAGGCCACCGGTGATTCCCAGACCCTCACCGTCAGCGTCTCTCCTCCGGCCGACCGAACGGCTGCTGCGATGGCGCCGTGCACCCAACGGGCGAAGATCTCCACCGTCACCGCCTCGGCGTCAACCGGTCGGATCGTTTCCAGATCCCGGTCGCGTACGCGGTCGATGATGTCGCTGAGGGCTCCATCGAGGAGGTCGAGGTCGCACACCATGCCCTCGTCGCCGAGAGTGGTACGTTCGATGAGCAGCTCTATCCGGTAGTCGTGGGCGTGGAGCTGACCCTCCGGGCCCTCCACCCCAGGCATCAGGTGGAGAGCACGTACTTCCTTCGCCGTACCGACCTGGTAGGTGGCCTCATCCATGACGCAGCGCCACGTGGAGGAGCTCATCGTCCTGGCGGTCGATGGCGTCGAAGGCCTCTTGTGCCTGGCCCAGCGGGAACTCGTGTGTTGCCAGTCGTTCAAGAGGCAGCTCCGCCAGAAGGTCACGGGTGACGGCCCGCCGCCGGGCGAGCGTCCACCGTGAACCCAGGCGGGCCGGAATGGTGGAGACCTGCGTGCTGCGCAATGAGAGCCGACGGCGGTGGAATGCACCACCCAAGGGAAGGCTGACCTCCTTGGTTCCGTACCAGGACGCCACCAGGGCACAGCCCTCGTGCGCCAAGAGCGCCAGCCCCCCAGCCAGTGCCGCAGGCTGCCCGCTGAGCTCGACCAGCAGCGAAACGCCGCCTCCGCCGGTGCAGTCATCGACCTCGTTGGCAAGCTGATCGGGTCCGACGGCCCGAATGCCGAGGGACTCTGCCGCTCGTCGTCGCCATGCCTTCGGCTCCGCTGCGATGACCAACGCTCCCGACCGCTGGAGCAGGCTGGCGGTCAGGATGCCGACCACACCCAGTCCGACCACGACGACATGCTCACGCAGCCTCTCACCCGCATCCAGGCTGATCTGCAGAGCAGTCTCGACGAGGGGAAACAGAGTGGCGACCCTGGCGTCGTCATTGCCGTCCAAGACGATGACCTCGTCGTCTCCCAGGACAAACCGGTCCTGGTGCGGATGGAGGGCAACCACCAGCGTGCCTTCAGGCAGTCGTCCCCGCGACCGCTCCACGCGGCCGGCGCAGCTGTAGCCATAACGGAAGGGGTAACGGAAGGTGCCGGCAAGCGGGCCGATCGTCTCGTCAAGAGGTAGCTCCGGGTCCAGTTGACCACGAAAGGCCAGCATCTCGGTACCGGCGCTGATACCCGAGTAGTCCGTCCGGACGAGGACCTGCCCCTGGTCAAGATCTGTGCTCAAGGGTACTTCAACCACCTCGACCCGCTTCGGGGCGACAAAATACAGCGCCTGCGCCTTCACCGATTCACCTGTCGATCCCTGCACCTCACGAGCTATCCTGCCTGCTCATGGCCGCAAACCCTATTCGGTCGAAGACGGCGGGGAGCGACGGGGCGGTTCGTCTCGCAGGCAAACCATTGCTGGTGGCCAGGGTCGCCATGCCGACGTCCTACGGCACCTTCGACGCCCGAGCTTACGAATGTCCGTCTGGATCCATCTACCTGGCTTTGCTCAAGGGCGACGTCGCCGGCATGTCCTCGGTGGTGACGAGGCTGCACTCCGAGTGCCTGACCGGGGACACCCTGGGTTCGTTGCGCTGCGAGTGTGGCATCCAGCTGCGGCTGGCCATGCGGACCATCGCTGCCGCTGACCGCGGGCTGCTCTTGTACGCCACGGGCCACGAAGGCCGTGGTGTCGGCCTTGTCAACAAGCTCCGTGCCTACGTGGAGCAGGACAACGGTGCCGACACGATCGATGCCAACGTCCGCCTTGGTCTCGCCGTGGACGATCGTGACTACGCCGATGGCGCCTCGGTCATCAAGGCGCTCGACGTGCGTTCGATCCGCCTGCTCACGAACAACCCCGCCAAAGTGGACGGCCTCCGCGCCGCCGACATCGAGGTTGCCGATGTCGCACCTTTGGCCACGGCTGCCCACGCCCGCAATCTCTCGTATCTACGGGCCAAGGAACATCGCCTGGGCCACCGTCGCCCCACGGGTGCAGCCGCCGATGAGGGCCCCGATCACGAGGCGATCGACACCAGTGATCTCCTGGGCCAGGTCTCGCCGCCCGCCGACCGCCCCTACGTCGTGCTGAAGTACGCCCAGACCATCGATGGCCGGATCGCCACCCGAACTGGCGACTCCAAATGGATAAGCGGCGATTCAGAGAGGCGGATCTCCCATGCCCTACGCGCCGCCTGCGACGCCGTCCTCGTCGGGGTCGGCACCGTCATCCAGGACGATCCTCAGCTGACCGTTCGCATGGTGCCCGGTGTCTCGCCTCGCCGCATAGTCCTCGACTCCACCCTCCGCGTCCCGCTAACGGCAAAGATCCTCGAGGCAGATGCACCGACGACTATCCTCTCCACTGACCGTTCGGGCCGCGAGCTCCGCTCCTTGCTGCAAGCCCGCAGCATCAAGGTTTGTCTCGTCGATCCTGGCCCGGACGGAGTCGAGCTCAGGGCAGGCTTGGCCGCGCTGCGCGACGAAGGGGTGGAATCGCTCCTCGTCGAAGGCGGCGCAAAGGTGATCACATCGATGTTGGCGGCCAGGGTTGTCGATCGTCTGATTGTCGGAGTTGCTCCGACGATCATGGGTCGGGGCACCGAATCCGTCGGAGCGTTGGGGGTCGACCGGGTCATCGACGGCATCCGGCTGACGGACCGGCGTGTGCATACGCTGCCCGACGACATCCTGCTCTCCTGGTCGGTCCAGCAAACAAGCCCTCGCCAGTGAGCCCGACCGAGCTACTTGATTCTCTATCCGCGGCGGAGCGCCGAGCAGCAAGTCACCGCAGACGGTTCGCCGCGCATCCTCGTAGGGCGCTGCGTCTCTTCATGCATCGTGTCACCGGACCGGCCGAGGTTGAGTGCAGCCTCTTCACGGGTCAGCGGATGCGAGTCGTGCTGCCGGAGATCGTTGGAGCCGATATCTACCGGCGCTCCTACATCGAGCCGAGCTTGACCCGGGTGCTGCTCGACCATCTCCGCCCCGGCATGACGTTCGTCGACGTAGGGGCCCACTACGGCTACTACTCCATCGTGGCCAGCGAGGCAGTGGGGTCGCAGGGCCACGTCCTGGCGTTCGAGCCTGCTCCACGTACGTTCCAGGTGTTGTCGAGGAATGTGGGGCGGCTCGAAAACGTGACGGCTCACTCTCTGGCCGTGGCCTCGGAAAGTGGCACGAGCGATCTCCTTGATTTTGGCTCTTGTCACTCTGCTCTCAACACCTTGATGGGGAGTGCCAGGGTGCCGGAGGCGGAGCGCCGACGACTGCGCGGCACTACCTACCGCGTCCCTTGCGTAACGCTCGATGAGTTTCTGCTAGCAGCCGGTTTGATACCAGATATCGTCAAGCTGGACGCCGAGGGCTCGGAGTTGTCGATCTTGCGGGGGATGCGCAGGATTCTCTCGGAGGGCAGCCCGATGGTCACGGTCGAGACTGGCGATTACGAAGGCATGCTGTCGCCAGCTACGACGGCGAGCGTCGACTTCTTGGACGCCTTTGGCTACCGGTGCTTCGAGTACTCGAATGGATTGCGCCCGCACGGCCGTCGGTCCAGATATGGCTACGACAACCTGTACTTCGTCAAGGATACGTAGACATTCTGATCTCTCGACCCGGCGGAAGGTCAGCCGCTCATCCACCCTCGAAGCGGAACTCGCTCTGCCAGCCGTCGTCAGATTGCACGATCGTCCAGTACGTCTCTGCGATCCGCGCCGGGTCGAAGGGTGTGTCGGGCGCGATCTGTCCGGCGACTGTGATGCTGGCGACGCGGATGCCGTCGTCCGCCACTTCGGCACCGAGGATGGTAGCCGCCGACCGCATGGCGGCTTTGCCGACCGAGAGGGTAGCCAGGGCGGGAATCGGGTAGTCGGCGAAGCCGCCGCCGGTGAAGAGGATGGTGCCGCCTCCTGCGGCCCGCATCGCCGGGACGGCGATTTGGGTGGCGACCACGCCGCTCACGACATCGACGTCGTAGGCGTGGTGCAGGTCGGCGACGTCACTGCCCAGCAGCGAGTCGGGCGCGGCCTGCGACGCGTGGTAGACCAACAGCCCGGGCGCGCCAGTGCCCGCATACAGGGAGTCGACGGTGGCCCGCAGGCCCTCGGGGTCGCCGGCATCCGTGGTGACGGTATCGACCACGGCGCCCGTGTCGGCCAGGCCCTTCGCCAGTCTGCCCAGCCCCTCGGCGCTGCGGGCCATCAGGGTGACGCGGTAGCCGCCCTGTGCGAACCGGCGTGCGATGCTGGCCCCGAGGCCGGGACCGGCTCCGATGATCAACAGGTGCCTGGGATCGATGGCCGGGACATCCGCCCGAGCGGAGCTCGTCATGGTCATGACCTTTCCGAAACAGTGGTGACGGTCATCTACCGTCTTCCATCACCATCCTGAAGCTGGCCGGCGGCGGTGGCATCCACGAAACCCATAGTCCGGGGTGGGCCGGAGAGGTGAGGACTCAGGTTCGGCCGCCCGGTCTGGCCCGATTTGTCTCGTCAGCGGATCCCCGCCGGCTCAGCACGGGTCGACATGGGACCGATCCCGAACCAGGCGGTCGTAGTGCGCTCAGGTCCGTGGCGATGGACGCGAAGCGGACTCCAGCACGCGATGTGCAAGCTGGGTACGGGACCTGAGACCGAGCTTGCTGAAGACCTTGCGGAGGTGGTACTCGACGGTGCTCGGGCTGATGAACAGCTGCGCGGCGATCTCTTGATTGGTCGCCCCTTGGGCGACGAGCTGAGAGATCTGCCCCTCCTGGGGCGTGAGGTCGCTGCCCGTCTCGACGGTCCGTTTGCGTGTGCGCTCGCCTGTGGCGCGCAACTCGACCCGAGCCCGGTCCGCGAACCCGTCCATGCCGAACTCGGTGAACAGTCCCTCCGCGGCGCGGAGCTGCTCACGCGCGTCTCGAGGCCGACGCTCGCGTCGCAGCCATTCGCCATAGAGGAGCCGGGTGCGGGCGAGGTCGAAGCGCAATGCCGTGTGCTCGAGCAGGTCGATCGCCTCGCGGTACAACTTCTCGGACTCCCCACCGTGGCTCAGCAGGGCGCGAGACCGCGCCTCGACTGCACGCGCCCAGTCCGTCCCGCTCGCTGAGGTGCCCTGCGCCAAGCGTTCCAGCGCCGGCGTCGCCGCCACGCCCTTCCCGACGCGGCTGGCCGCCTCGACCAGCTCGACCGTCGCCCACGGGGAGAACCACAGCTCGCACGGGTCCTCGAGTGCCCCCTCCGCGGCGACGAAAGCGTCCTCGTAGCGGGTGAGGCCGTTACACAGCACGGCGGTAGCCCAGCCCGCCAGGCTGAGCCCCATCCCCTCCCCCCTGGCGGCAAAGTCGTTCGTGCTGGCCTCGATCAGCTGACGGGCCTCGTCCTCACGACCTCGGAAGGCGGCGACCGCCAGTGCCGCGTAGGGCACCGTGCGGTTGTCGGTTGCGTCAGCCACCGCCTCGACCTGCACGACCAGTGAGGCCGCCACCGCCAGCTCGCCAGCGAACAGATGCACGCCTCCGCGGGTGCTCAAGGTGAGGGGCAGCACCGTGAGCGCACCGGCATCGCGGGCGACTTGGACCTGCCGAGCCGTCAGCACGTCCCAGCTGTCGTAGTCCCAGATGAACCCGGCGGCTCGGCCGGCCAGCCACGACCAGCGCAAGCGCTCCTCGGTGGCCACATCCTCGCTCCGGAATGCGCTCAGCGCCTGCTGCAGCACCGGGGTCCCGGACGCGTACTCCTCGGTGATCAGGAGCGCCAAACCGTCGAGCAGAAGGTCCGAGGCGCGGGGAGATTCCGGCGACCTCGGCGCTGAGCGTGCCGCCCGCGCCACCTCACGCGCACTGGCCCCTCTGGCCAGTCGGCCCGCGAAGAGCGCGGCAGTCAGTGCGTCGAGATACGTCTCCCGCGCCCGCCTCACGTCGAGGCGCTCGAGGCGCTGGGCCGCTTTCAGCAGAAGGGCCGGAGCGTCGCTCCCCCGATCCAACCCAAACGAGATCTGGGCTCGAAGTACGTCCAGCTGGGCACGCTGGGAGTCGTCCAGAGTCCCTCGCTCAGCCATCGTGGCAAGTCCGAGGGCGGCATCCAGTGCACCGGCTTGGCGCTTGGCCTCGGCGGCAACGAGCGCCCGCCCCGCCCGCCGCGCCGGGTCGACCGTCAATTCGGTCGACCGTTCCATGAAGGCAGCGGCGGCGGCGAACCCCCCGCGTCCCTGGGCTCGCCCGGCAGAGAGGTCCAGCTCCGCAGCGACGTCCTCGTCGGGGCGCGAGGTCGCCTGGGCCCGGTGCCAGGCCCGGCGATCCGGGTCAATGACAGGATCGGTTGCCGCGGCCAGCGCCTGGTGCGCCTGCCGCCGCTCCTCCGCGGATGCGGCACCGTAGACGGCGGAGCGGACCAGCGGGTGACGGAACACAATCCCAGCGTTGAGCTCCAGCAGGCCTTCGGCCTCGACAGCCTCCGAGGGTGAAGCGGCAATGCCGAGCAGCTCGGCGGCACGCCACACCAGCACCGGGTCCCCCGTCGGTTCGGCGGCTGCCACCAGCAGGAGGCGCCGCGCCGGCGACGGGAGCCTGACCAGGCGGCGCCGAAAGCTCTCCTCGATGCGCCCAGCGAGCGGGACCGACATCGGCAGGCCGAAGCCGCCGGCCAGTTGAGTGGGGGTCAGCCCCCGTGGCAGCTCGAGCAGCGCCAGCGGATTGCCGTGCGTCTCGGCGACGATCCGATCCAGCACCGGCTCATCCAGGCGCTGGGGTAGGACTGAGCCCAACAATGCCCGAGCATCGTCGTCGGCCAGGCCCTCGACGACCAGCTCCGGAAGCCCGCTCACCTCATCGGTGAGGCCTCGCGCTCCGAACACGAACGCCATGGGCTCGGTCGCCAGGCGACGGGCCACGAAGGAAATCGCTTGGGCGGACGCTCGATCAAGCCATTGTGCGTCGTCGACGACGCAGAGCAGCGGCCGCTCAGCAGCGATCTCGGACAGCAGGGTGAGCACGGCCAGCGCCACCAGCAACCGATCCGGCGGGTCCCCTGTCCTTAGCCCAAATACGACACCCAAGGCGTCCCGCTGAGGCCCCGGGAGCCGCTCCATCCTGTCGAGGCCCGGGGCGCAGAGTTGCTGCAACGCCGCGTAGGCGAGCTCCATCTCCGCCTCGTTGCCACCGGTGCGAAGGACCTGGAAGCCTTCGGCGGACGTGATCGCCTGCTCCATCAGGGCCGTCTTGCCGACGCCAGGTTCTCCGAGCACCACGATCGCCCCGCCCTGGCCCTCCCCCGCTGCGAGCAGCAACCGGTCGAGAACATCGCGCTCGCTTTGCCGACCGAGCAGCACCTACCTTGCCCCCCTGCTCACCTGGGGAGCCGAGCCTACCAGGCCGACCCCTGCCTCGGAGGGGGCCAGGAGGACAAGGTGTGGCAGCTGCAGACGATCTAGACGTCCTTCTGCAGACGCGAGGTGAGGACAATGTCAACGATGTCGGGGACTGTGTCTAGACGAGCCCAGTCCCGCTGCAGCTCGCACGCCAAGGACACCCAGCTGACGGGCTGCGCTCCGGCCTGCAGGATCCGCTCGAGACCGGCCCTGTGGGCCTCGGGGGAAGTCCCCCCCACGGCATCGACTACCGGGAACACTTCGTAGCCGCCCCGTAGGGCGTCGAGCGAGGGGAAGGCGAGGCAGATTTCGCTCCACAGCGCGGTCATGATCAGCTTCTTGCGTCCCATGGCCTCGACCGCCTGGCGGAACTCGACGTCCTCCCAGGCGTTGAGCTGCGTTCGGTCGATCTCGACGCTCTCGGCGAGTACCTCCTTGAGCTCAGGAACGGTGTGTCCTTGACCGTTGGCGACATTCACGGTCGAGAGGACCACCGGGAGGCCGAACGTCGTGGCCGTTCTGGCGACAGAGACGATGTTGCGTACCAGGAGCTCCTGGTCCACGGACTTGACGGCCTGCACCTGGCTCGGCTGATAGTCGATGACGACCAACGCGCTGTTCTGGGGCGTGAGAAGGGGGTCGCTGAGTGGATCACGAATCGCCTCACTGGTCATCGGAGGACTCCTTTCGTTCGTTCATCAGGCTTCCGGCTTCTGGAGGACCGCCTCGATCTCGAGGGTGATCTGGATCTTGTCGCCCACCACGACGCCACCACCCTCGAGGGGCATGTTGATGGTGATGTCGAAGTCCTTGCGGTTGATCTCGGTCGCGGCCGAGAAGCCGGCCCGGGTGCCACCGAAG